>DATEND010000435.1:0-2103 GCA_035275245.1 Candidatus Eiseniibacteriota bacterium | reverse complement strand
CTCGGCAGTCGGCGAGGTGGGAGCCCGAGCTCCCACCTCGTTCCACCATCAGGGGGATGGCCCGATCCGGGCCAATACGCCACATGCGCTGGACCCGAGCAGGGGCAGGAAGCCTCGCCGCAGCGGCGATCGCCGCCCTTCTTTACGGTTCGACGCTCGCGCGCACGGTCGGCGCGGGGGACTCGGGGGAGCTTACCCTCGCCGCGGAATCGCTCGGAATCCCGCACCCTCCCGGCTACCCGCTCTGGGCATTGCTCGCCCGCCTCGCCGCCGCGATTCCGGCGGCGACCTTAGCGCTGCGCGTGAACGCGCTCTCGGCGCTCCTGGCCGCGGCCGGCGCCGGCCTCTTCTGGCTCCTCGCGCGGCGATGCGGGCTCCGCCCCGTTTCCGCGGGAGTCGCCACCGCGCTCTTCGCGGCGTCGACGATCGTCTGGCGCTCCGCGGTCGAGGCGGAGGTCTACGCGCTCTCGACCGCGGCCTTCCTCGCGCTCGGTCTCCTCGCGTTTCGCGCGCGTCGCGCCGCACAAGTTAAGCGCGACGACGCGCTTTTCTTCTTCGCGGCGGGGCTCTCGGTCCTGGCGCACCAGACCCTCGTCTTTCCGGCGGCCGCGCTCGGTCTTTGGGTCCTGTCCCGCCGCGCCACGTGGCAGCGCGCCCTGGTCGGGGCGGGATGGGCGCTCGCCGGTTTCTCCCTTGTCATGGTGCTGCCGATCCGCGCTTCCGCCGGACCGGAGTTCGCATGGACCGAGGAGCGCGGCATGGCGGCGCTTTGGGACAACCTGCTCCGGCGAAACTACGGAGGGCTGGCCCAGAATCCGTTCCGGCTCGACCGCGCCGCCGACGAGATCCTCGGGATGGGCTCGATCGTGTTGGGGTCGATCGGCTGGGTCGGGGGCATCTTGGCGCCGGTCGGACTCCTGGCGCCCGGCCGGGAGCGAGGCGCGCTTCGCGTCGTGGCGCTCGCCGCGGTCGCCGTCCCCGTCGCGCTCGCGGCCCTGATCGCGTTCACGCCGGACGCCGAGCACTTCGCGCAGGTGGCTCCGTTCCTGACGCCGGTGGCGGCGGCCGTCGCGCTCTTCGCCGGCGCCGGTCTCACGCGCATCCACGCGCTCGCTCACGCTCGCATCCGAATCGCGGTCCTGACAACCGCCGCCGCGTGCGTCGTCGGCACCGTCGCGTTCCAGTATGCGGCCTCCGACCGAAGCGGTTTTCGAATGGCCGAGCGTTACGGCCGGGATCTCCTGGCCGGGTTGCCGCCGCAGGCGACGCTCGTATTGGACGGCGACAACGAGACCTTTCTCGCCGCGTACCTGACTCGGCACGAAGGCTTGAGGCCCGACGTCCGCCTGATCCACCGTCGCGGATACCTCTTCGGAGATCCCGACGGGCTTCGTTCCCTCCCGAGGGCGAAGTGGGCCGACGCCGCTCGCCGCGGCGACCTGACCCGGCTCGCGGCTTCGACAAAACCGGTCTATTACACGACGCCCCCGCCCGACCTGGTGGAGGCGGGCGTCACGTTCACGCAGGAAGGGATCGTCTATCGTGCCACGCTCTCGGGCCGGCCGACCCCGGCCCGGTCTTCGTGGCGGCTTCCCGCCAAGTGGCCGCGCTCGAGCGATCTCCTCTCGGGCATGCCGGGGCGATACGACTACGTGACCCGGAAGCTCGCGGTCACCTACTCCGACGCGGCGGCGCGCTGGCTCTGGGACCAAGGGCGGATCGAGGACGCGCTCCCTTGGTTCGAGGACGCCGCGCGGGTCGGCTTCGACTTTCCCGGCGCGCACCTGAACTACGCGACGGCCGCCGCCGCCGCGAGCGACCCCGACCTGGCCCTGAGCGAGTTCCTCCGGGCGCTCGCGCTCGCTCCCTACGATCCCGAGCCTCCCGCACGCCTCGCGGTCTTCCTCGCGGCGGCAGGACGACCGCGGGAGGCGGCGCTTTGGTTCGAGAAGGCGTTCCGAGTGGAGCCGCGCCGCGAGATCGCCGCCGACGCCGCGCGCGCGTGGACCCTCGCGGGCGACGCTGCGCGCGCTCGTGTTTGGAATCAGCGGGCCCGCTCCCTTGCCGAGGGCGACGCCCCCGTCGAATCGAGCGCGAAGCGGG
>DATEND010000434.1:0-2463 GCA_035275245.1 Candidatus Eiseniibacteriota bacterium | reverse complement strand
ATCAGCGCCCCGCCAAATACCTCCAGGCAGGCGCCCAGTCCCATCTGCGACACCAAGGGAACCGTAGTCGCGCCCGTGCCGCTATCCGGAATCCCGACCGGGAACGCGAAGAGCTTCGTCGTGCCGGCGAGTATGAACATGAATGCGGCCATGATGCGGAGCAGGCTCTTGAACTGAGGGGCGAAGTTTTTCCAATTCGATAGGCTCACTCGGGCCTCGCTTTCTACTGTGGGGGAATGTCGTCAGATCGCCTTGGAGCGCACGTCACGTTCAAGCGGCAGCCCACCTCCGGAACGTACGTGAGGTCGGTGGGGTCACCGCCGTCCCATTGGGCCTCCACCAGGCAAAAGTATTTGCCGCGAACGAATCCCATGGTGTGCCCGTCCGGGCCATCCGCGGAATACCCCAAGTCGGGAGTCCATCCGGATGCTTCGAGCATCTTCTCCAATGTGTCCACGGGGCACGTGGTCGAGTCGCGCACGTCAAGCCGGAGAGCCAAGCCGCTCGTCTCCGCTTGCGCGTACACGTAGCTGAACCGGGTGGTCTCCCGTTTCAACTGGACGTTGGGATTGGTAAAATCCAAGGCGCGTCGCAGCATCGCTTCGATGCTGTCGCGAGCCGCTTCGAGCGACCGATGCTGCGCCTGCCGTTTCTGCGGCGCGGCACCGGGCGGCGACGGCTTCGCTGCGGCACCGGGCGGCGACGGCTTCGCTGCTTCCGAACCGCCGAAGAGCCCGACGTTAGAGAGGGCCAGAAGTAACAACGCGCTTCGCCAAGCGGCCATCACGACATGCTACCGCCCGGTTGCTCGGGCGTAAAGTCGGGTTGGTTCGTCGATACGTCGCCTTCGCGTCCTAGTCCCCGACCGCCTCGAGGAGGTGCCACATGCCTCGCACAGCGCCCGCGGGTCACCTCGCGACTCCCCCCAAGGGGACAGGGAGCCCCGTTTTGGTGCTCCATGCCTGGTGGGGCCTGAACGACACGATGAAAAATTTCTGCACGCGATTGGCCGAATCCGGCTTCGTCGCCTTCGCGCCGGACCTCTTTCGCGGCAAGATCGCGGACAACGTCGCCGACGCCGAGGTTCTTGCCCGCGCGCACGACGGTAAGCAAGCCCAAGCCGACGTCGCGGACGCGGCCAGGTTCCTCATCGAACGCGCCGGCGAGGCGAACGACGGCATTGCGGTGGTCGGCTTCTCGTTCGGCGCCTACTACGCGCTGGATCTCTCGGTATCCGATCCCAAGAACATTCGTTCCGTCGTCGTCTTCTACGGGACGGGACCGACGGACTTCGAAGGCTCGAAGGCATCCTACCTCGGCCACTTCGCGGAGAACGATCATTTCGAGCCGCAATCCAGCGTCGACGAGCTGGAGGTAGCACTGCGCGGTGCCGGGCGGCCCGTGGAGTTCCATCGATATCCGGGCACGGGACACTGGTTCTTCGAGCCCGACCGCACGGACGCATACAACCAGGCGGCCGCGAGTCTGGCGTGGGATCGGACTGTGGAATTCTTGAGGCGGTTGCCGGCTTCGTGATCGGCGAAGCGCGTCGCGTTGTTCCGTACTCGGGGGCTAGCTTGATGTACCTATTCGGCGAGTAGTTTCCGGATCGCGGCGCGCATTCCGTCGTAGTCGCGCCGCGCTTCCGGATCCTCTGCATCCTTTCCATATGCCCCGCCCATCTGTACGTGCCGGACGATCCCTTGGCCATCGATCAGGATGGACGCCGACGTGAAGCGTGCTTCCGGAACTCGATCCAGCCACAGACGCCGGAGCGCTTTCCACTGGTCATCGACCGCCACCGGAAATCGAAATCCGAAGCTACGCACGTACCCTCGGACGGTTTGAACGGACGTCGCTTTGGGACGCGGCTTGGGGGTGTAGAACCCGACGACGACGAGCCCCTTCGAGGCGAACTCACGATGGAACTCGTTCAGGGCGGGAGCGGTCGCCTGGCAGAGCGGGCATCGTTCGTCCATGAAGAATCGCACTAGCACTGTTTTCCCACGTAGGTCCGCCAAACGGAGCGGCCCACCCTGCACCCAGCGGACCTGCGGCCACTCGGGAGCTGGGCGGCCCACGATGGACGCTTCTTGCGCCAAGGCGAGAGCCCGACCACTGGACAGGGCGAATAACGCGAGGAACATGAAGGGCATGGTGCAAGTCTAGCATCGTCGAGAGCGTGATCTTGGACCGAGAGTGGCCAAGGCCGCGCGCATACGCTCTTCGAGTGTTGCGCCCGGCAGGGTCTGCGAGAACTCGGCGGCGCGACGAGCCTCCTCCGCAGGGCATCCAAGACCGCGCAGTCCGATCCACACGTCACGGGCATGGTCCTTGGCCAGGGCCCGGGCCTCGGCAACTTGCCCCGGGGCAAGTTGAGGCATGGACCGTTGCTGCCGCTCGTAGCGCTTTCGGCTCATGAAGTCGGCCCCGAATGCCCGCTCGGCTTCGTATTGGTTATGC
>DATEND010000433.1:0-9048 GCA_035275245.1 Candidatus Eiseniibacteriota bacterium | reverse complement strand
CCGAGCGAGGTCGCGAAGTCCTTCCCCTTCGCGGGTCCGAGCCCGATCGCCATTTCTTTCCGCTGCACGTCGCGGGCGCTCCAGTCGTTCAAGATCGTGAAGCCCGCGACGACGTCACGCCAGTCCTCGACGCGAACGTCTCGCGCCGTACGGCCGATCACGCACGCGAGCTCGAGCTCGTAGTCGAGCGCCTCGGTCCAGGCCGGCTTCGGGACGTCGGCGCCCTGGCCCAGGAGGGCGCCCGGGTTCGAGAAATAGAAGGCCGGGAACTCGTACCACTCGGGCGGCACCGGAAGCCCGCGCCTCGCGCGCGCGTTCTTCACGTGCGTCTCGAAGCCATAGAAGTCGCGGAGACTGGGGGGGTGCGCGACCGGGGCCAAGATCGTCAGCCCGTCCACCGGGTGACGGGTCGCTTGAAGCAGGGGCGTCGCCCGGTCGCCCGGTGGGAACGCGGCCGCCTGCTCGATCACGCGACGCGCGAGCCCATGCCCGCGCGCCCAGTCCGCGAGCAGCGACTCCATGGTGGCGAGCGTCGCGCGTTCGGCGTCGGTGAGTCCCAAGATCGCGGCGGCGTGCGCCAGGTGAAGCACGTGGTCGTCGTCGAGGGCGCCCAACGCGCGGCCCGCCGCCCCGCGGCGCGCGAACGAAACCAGTTTCATGCGGTCGGTGGAGCGGCGGAGATTAGAGGTTGCCCCGGAGCGCTTGCTCGCGCTCGATCGCCTCGAAGAGGGCCTTGAAGTTTCCCTTCCCGAAGCCGCGGCTCCCCTTTCGCTGAATGATCTCGTAGAAGACCGTTGGCCGATCCTCGACCGGCTTCGTGAAGAGCTGGAGCAGGTAGCCTTCCTCGTCGCGGTCGACCAAGATGCCCAGCTTCGCGAGCGAGCGAAGATCCTCGTCGATCTTGCCGACACGCTCGGGAAGCATTTCGTAGTAGGCGGGCGGAACCGTGAGGAACGGAACGCCGCTCTCCCGAAGGCGGCCCACCGTGTCGATGATGTCGCCGGTCGCGAGCGCGATGTGCTGCACGCCGGCGCCCCGGTAGTATTCGAGGTATTCGTCGATCTGGGACTTCCGCTTTCCCGCGGCCGGCTCGTTGATCGGAAATTTGATCCGGCCGCTTCCGTCCGCCATCACCTTCGACATCAGGGCCGAGTACTCGGTGGAAATGTCCTTGTCGTCGAAGTGCTGGAACTGGCTGAACCCCATCACGTCCCGGTAGTAGGCGACGAACTTGTTCATGTCGCCCAGCGCCACGTTCCCAACCATGTGGTCGATGTAGAGGAGCGGGCCCGGCTTCGAGGCGACGCCCGTCGCCTTCCACCCGGGAAGGAACACGCCGCGGTAGTTCGTCCGGTCGATGAACGAGTGGATGGTGTCGCCGTAGGTGGCGATCGCGGCGCGCCGGATCTTGCCGTGCTCGTCCTCGAACGTGGTCGGCTCGAGGATGCTCTTCGCACCGCGCTCGGTGGTCCCGGCCCACGCGCGATCCACGTCCTCCACGTCGAGGGCGATGTCGCGCACGCCGTCCCCGTGCAGGCGGACGTGCTCCGCGATCGGGCCGTCCGGACCGAGCGGTGCTGTGAGGAGGAAACGGACCTTCCCCTGCTGGAGCAGGTAGCAGGATCGATCGCGGAGCCCGGTCTCCAACCCCGCGTGGGCCGCCACCGTCATCCCGAACGCGTTCGCGTAGTAGTACGCTGCCTGCTTCGCGTTCCCGACCCAGAACTCGACGTGGTCGGTGCCGCGGATCGTCAGGAAGTCGTCGTTGGGCTTTCCGTTTCGTTGGGGCATCAGCCGTAGAGTCCCCGGAGGCGCGTCGCGTCGGCGACGCGACCGATGCCCAGCATGTAGGCCGCCGTCCGCATCGGGGCGCGGTGCTTCTGGGCCAGCGCCACGACGTCCGTGAAGGACCGCCGCATCACCTTCTCGAGTTTCTGGTTCACTTCCTCCTCGCTCCAGAAATAGTTCGCGAGGTCCTGCACCCATTCGAAGTAGGAAACCGTCACGCCGCCGGCGTTGGCGAGGATGTCCGGAATCAGGAACACGCCGTTCTCGTGAAGAATGAGATCGGCTTCGGGCGTCGTCGGTCCGTTCGCCGCCTCGGCCAGGATCTTCGGCCGGATGCGCGCCGCGTTCTCCCCGGTGATCTGGTTCTCGAGCGCCGCGGGGATCAGGATGTCGACCTTCAGCTCGAGAAGTTCCCGGTTCGAGACCTTCTCGGTCCCACGCATGCCGACCACCGAGCCCGCTTCCTTCTTGTGCGCCTCCACCGCAGCGGGGTCGAGCCCCTTCGCGCTGTGGATCCCGCCCGCGCTGTCGCTCACCGCGACGACCTTGGCGCCGCGCTGCGTCAGGAGCTCCGCGGCGATCGATCCGGCGTTCCCGAATCCCTGGATCGCCACGGTCAGACCCTCGAGCTTGAGGCCCAGATGCTTGCACGCCTCTTCGATGGTCACGGTGCACCCACGCGCCGTCGCTTCCCGGCGGCCCAACGAGCCCCCGATCGAGATCGGCTTCCCCGTGACGACGCCCGGCGTCGCGAAGCCTTGCCGCATCGCGAACGTGTCCATGATCCACGCCATCACCTGGGCGTCGGTGTAGACGTCGGGCGCCGGAATGTCCTTCTCGGGACCGATGATGATCGAGATCTCGTTCGTGTACCGCCGGGTCATCCGTTCCAGCTCATGGAGGGAAAGCTGCTTCGGATCGACTTCGATGCCGCCCTTCGCGCCGCCATAGGGCAGATCGACGACCCCGCACTTCCACGTCATCCAGGCGGCCAGCGCCTTCACCTCGTCCAGGGTGACGTTCGGGTGGAATCGGATCCCTCCCTTCGCGGGCCCTCGGGAAACGTCGTGCTGCACGCGATGCCCGGTGACCACCATCCAGGTGCCGTCATCGCGCTCGAACGGCACGGAAACCGTGAGGCAGCGCCGGGGGACGCGAAGCTTCTTCCGAATTCCCTCCTCCAGCTTGAGGGCATCGGCGGCGAGATCGAATTGGTGCTGGGCAATCTGGAAGGGATTGTGAACCTGTTCCATCACGAGACTCATGTTCGGAGGTCCCCCTCGTTCGCGGAGCGGCGCCCTGCCCGGGATCGCCGAACAGGGCGCGTCACATCGGAATCCAGTCCCATTGTACGCCCGGCCCCGAGGCGCGCAACGGGGAATCAGGGCACGGCGATTTCGGCCGCGGACGGCGCGCGCTCGGATTCGAGCAGCTCGAACACCTCCTCGACCTGCTTCTGACCGACGGAGAGAATGAAATTCGAGCCACGTCCGTACGATTTCGCACCGAGCACGAAATAGCCGGGCTCCGGCGTGCGCAACGTCTCGGCGCCGTGGCTCTTTTGGGAGAGACAATCCGCGCTCGCGCCGGGCGCGGCGGAGACCGTCTCCGTCAGGAGTGCTACCGCGAGGGCCATCGGCGCCTCCGACGCGTAGCAAAGATGGATCTGAAGCTCGCGCGCGAGCGACGTGTCGGGGCGGTAGCCGGTCAGGGCCAGAACGTGGTCGACGTCGAGGCTCGAGGCGGCGCCGTCGCGGAGCGTCACCCGTACCGCCGCTCCACGAGGCTCGTACGACTCGATGACGGCCCCCGGACGCGGCGTGATCCACGGTGCGCCCCGCGCGATCGCGTTCGCCCGGTCGACGAGTGCGCGCCGTTCGGGGAGCGGGTCGCCCGCGACCGACCGAAACGGACCCTCGCCCGAGGCAATCGCCCGGTGGACCCAGGTGACGGTGGCCGGCGATCCCTCCGACGCCAGCGCGTCGAGTTCGACGAGCGCGGTGGCCGCGGAGTGCCCGTTGCCGGCGAGGAGGACCCGGCGCCCGGCGAATCGCGCCCGTGCGCCTCCGAGGATCGACGGCATGTGCCGGTCGATCCGGTCCCCGAGCGACTCCTCGCCGATGGCCGAAAGCCCGCCCGGGCCCGTGGCTCGCGGCGTGGCGTAGACGCCGCCACAGTCGAGGACCAAGTCGGCCCGCTCGTACCGCTCGCCCTCGCCCGCCGCCGCGACACGAAGCAGAAACGGCCGCCCGACGCGCGAGCGGTCTCCGACCGCGACGATGCCCGCTCCCTTGGAGAGCCCCTCGCGCGCGATCCCCAAGACGCGCGTGCGCGCGCGGACCTGGCCCTTCAACTCCGCGAGGGCCGCCAGGGGCTCGAGGTATCGAGCCACGTGCTCGCCGGCCGTGAGCACCGCTTCATCGGATGGAAGCGAGACGCCCTCGGCTCGAAGGCGCGCCCGTCCACGTGGGCTCGCGTTCATTCCGAACGGCGTGAAGAGTCGAACCCACTCGAACCGGCGAAGGTGTTCGCCGACGCGGCCGGACTCGTACACCGTGACCTCATATCCGCGACGCGTCCCCTCGAGTGCCGCCTCGAGGCCCAAGGGGCCAGCTCCAATCACCGCGATACGTCGACCGCTCATTCCCCCTCCGACTGGTCTCCGCTCAAGTTAAACAGTTGAAGTATAACGAGATATATGGTATGATCCTACGCTCAACTCCATTGTCACTCCAGCGCCTCCGAGCGCGGTACCACCGCTGTTCACCTAGGTTGGAGGATTCCGTGCCCCGAGGCAACTGCCGTCGCCAATCTATGTCCCGCGCGACGCTCCTGAGCTCGCTTGCGCTCGCCTTCACCGTCCTCTCCGTGCCGTTACCGGCAGGGGCCGCCCCCGTGAGCCGGAACGTCACGCTCCTCTCGCACCTGGATTCGTACGCCGGCTATTCGGCGTGCTGGTCCTACGTGCATCACGACGGACGCGAGTACGCGATCCTCGGCACCACGACCGGCACGTCGATCGTGCGACTGACCGATCCCGGGAACCCCGTCGAGGTGAAATTCATCTCGGGCCCGCCTTCCGACTGGCGCGAGATGAAGCAGTACCGAAACTGGGTCTACGTCTGCAGCGAGGGCGCCGGCACCGGACGCGGCATTCAGGTCATCAGCATGGAGAACCCCGACGATCCGCGCCTCGTGAAGACGTACAAGACCGGCTTCGACACGGCCCACACGGTCACGATCGACACGACGCGCGCCATCCTCTACTGCAACGGCACGAGCATCGGCATGGTCGCGCTCTCGCTCGCCAATCCGGAGAGCCCCTCGGAGCTCGGCGTTTTCAGCGGCTGGTACGTTCACGATCTCCACGTGCGCGGCACGTTGGGCTACGCCGCCGCGATCCAGGACGGATTCGAAGCGATTCTCGACCTCTCGAATCCCGCCGCGATCACGGAGGTCAAGCGCTGGTTCACGCCGGCGACGTTCACGCACAACTCGTGGACCACGGAGGACGGCCACTACCTCTTCGTGACCGAAGAGAACGCTGGAGGAAAGCCCAAGGTCTACGACATCCAAGGACCCGGCACGCCGGTGCTCAAGTACTCGTTCACCGATCTGCCCGCGCACATCGGCCACAACGTCCACATCAAGGGGAACGTGGCGTTCGTCTCGTACTACACGGCCGGCATCCGCCTGTACGACATCAGCGATCCGGAACACCCCGTCGAATTCGCCTACTACGACACGTTTCAGGGGCAAGACGGCGGTTTCGACGGCGTGTGGGCCGTCGCGCCCTACTATCCCTCGGGCATTTTCATCTGCAGCGACATCTCGAACGGTCTCTTCGTATTCCAGGCGAACGACGAGTACGCGATCCTCCGGGGCAGCGCGCGCCAGTCGGCCGGCGGCACGCCCGTGCCCGGCGTGACCGTTCACGACCACGCGTCGGAAATCGAGACCACCACGCGCGCGGACGGATCGTACGACCTGGCCCTCACGGTCACGCCCGACGGAGAGATCGAAGCATCGAGGTTTGGGTACCAGGGGGCGACGCTCGAGCTGAACGTGGAGGACGGAGCGTCCTACACGCATGAGTTCGTGATGCCGCTCCTCCCGAACGGCCTCCTTCGCGGGACGACGCGCCGCGCGTCCGACAATGCCACGCTGTCCTACTCTCCGGTCGTCCTGCTCGACACGCCGCTCGCGACGGAGTCGGGCGTCAGCGGTCTCTACAACTTCGCGGGAACGCCCGTCGGCGTGTACCGGGTTCAGTGCAACCGGCCCGGATATCTAAAATCGTTCCGTTGGGGCACGGTGGCGGCGGGCCAGACCACCGATGTCGACTTCTCGCTCGTCGCCGCATCCTTCTACGACGACGCGGAGATCGACCGCGGGTGGACGCTCGGCGCTCCGGGCGACAACGCCGTGACCGGCCAATGGATCCGCGCCATCCCCGCGGGAACGTCGACCGGGCGCGTGGCGCCCGCCGCCCCGCTGCCAAGGCACGCGCGCGGGTTCCCCTCCCTCGCCGGACAGCACCTCGAGCCGGTCGAAGGAACGGGCGCTCCGGGCGACGTGCAGCCCTTCGATGACAACACGCCGTTCCCCGGCGACAAGTGCTTCGTGACCGGGAACGGGACCACGGGGCAGATCGGCGAGGCGGACGTCGACGGTGGAATTACGACGCTCACGAGCCCGATCCTAAATCTTACCGGGGTGGCCGATCCGCGAGTCGCCTACTGGCGGTGGTATTCGAACAACTCGGGCGCCGGCGCTGGCGAGGACCCGTTCATTACACAGATCTCCAACAACGGCGGCTCGACTTGGTCGACGCCCGAATCCCTGTTCGCCACTCGAAATTTCTGGGAGCCGATCGAGATCCGCGTTCTCGACCACTTCCCCACGCCCGGCAATTTCCGAATCCGGTTCATCGCGCAGGACCTCGGTGCCGGTTCCGTCGTCGAGGCGGCGATCGACGACCTCATGTGGTACTCGGGCTCGCTCGTGACGTCCGTCGACCCCACGCCGGTTCCCCCGGCGAGTCCCGGCGTCCTCGTCTCCGCTCCACGACCGACGCCGACCAACGGACGCACCGAAGTGGCGTTGTCCCTGGCGCGCGGAAGCGTCGTGAAGGCGCAGCTGTTCGACGTGCGCGGCCGCCTGGTGCGGCGGCTCTTCGCGGGGATCTTAGATGCGGGGACCCACACGATCCGGTGGGATGGGCGGTTGGCGAACGGCGAGGCGGCGGGATCCGGCGTCTATTGGATCCGGGTCCAGGCCGCGGGGGCGGAGAAGACGGTCAAGGTGATCGTCGCGCGCTAGTCGCTACGCACTACGCGAGGCACCGGGGCTAGGCCAGCCCGAGGTGCTCCATGTCTTCCTCGTCGAAGCCCAGGTAGTGCCCGTACTCGTGAAGCAGCGTGATCTTGATCTCCTTCGCGACCTCGGCGCGGCTCCTTCCGGCACGCTCTAGGTTTCGCTGGAAGAGGAACACGACGTTCGGCGTGTCCGTGACCTGCATCTTGTCGCCCACCGACGTTCCCACGAAGAGCCCCAGCACGTCCGGCGTGATGTGGGGCTCGCGGTCGGCGATCGCGATCGTGGGCTTGGGTTCCACGACGACCGGGACCTCGAGCAGGGCGTCCCGGATCACGGGGGGCAGCGCTTCGAGCACCTTGTCCAGAATGGCGCGGAAGTCCTTCTCGCCGGTGCGGATCGGCAGGTGGAATTCGCTTGGCTCCAGCTCGTGGGCCAGCCGAAAGAGCGCGTCCGCCCGCTCGAAGTCCCCCGCGGCCTCTCGGATTCGCCCCTCGAGGTCGACGCGGTCGGGGTCGTCCTCCTCGTCGGGTGGGGGCGCTACGGCCAACGCGGCCTGAAGCGCCTCCTCCGTCCGCCACATGAGATGAAGCGTCTCGGCGCGGTCCAAGGCGGCGCCGTAGTGCTCGGGATCCAGGCGCAGCGCCTCGTCGAAGCACTGGAGCGCGCGCACGAGATCGTCCTCGTCGAGCGCTTCCTCGCCTTCCTCAACGCGTTCGCTTGCGGGGTCGGATTCGGTCAAGCCGGCGGGGCGTTGTCGGTCATCGCGGCGGCGCGTGCCAGGATGCTGTCGATGTCGAAGAGCACGCCGTCGAGCCGCTCGCGGTGCTGTCGGACCCCGTCCATGTCGTTCGAATCGGAGAATCCGCGCGCGGCGGTAATGATCGTGCGGCCGGAGGCCACGTCGATCTTGATCGCCTGGCCGTCCATGAAGCTCATGGTCTCGGCCTGCTTCTCCACGGAGTCGAGGAGCCGCCCGCCTTCCGTCAGGAGGCCGGGAATGTCGGTCGCCTCGGTGCTCGAGACGGCTGCCAGAAATCGCGCGCGATAGTCCGCGATCGACTTCCGGAGCGCCGTGAGCTGGGGTCCCTGGTCCTTCTTCCCCGAGAACTTCATCTGAAGCTGTTCGCAGCCCTGGCCGAGGAGAAGCGCCGTCGCCAGGAGCACGAACGCGGCCCGAGGGGCTCTCGCGCGGGCGGTCACTTCCATAGGTAGACGATCGAGAAGACGAAGATCCAGACCACGTCGACGAAATGCCAGTACCAGGACGCCGCCGTGAGCGGGAACTGCTGTTCGTGCGTGATGCGGCCCCGCATGACCGCGCCGTAAACCACGTTCAGGAAGATGATGCCCAGGAGCACGTGCAAGCCGTGGAAGCCCGTCAGCATGAAGAAGGTCGTTCCGAAGATTCCGCTCTTGATCGTGAACGCCTCGCCGTTCAGCACGCCGTATTCGTAGGCCTGACCGCAAAGGAAGACGGCGCCGAGGAAGATCGTCATGAGCAGCGCCGAGACGACGCCCTCGCGGCGTTCCTTCTCCAGCGCCACGTGGGCGAGGTGACAGGTCACCGACGAGCCAAGGAGGATCGCGGTGTTCACGGCGGGCAAGAGGAGATCGAAGTGCGGCATTCCCTCGGGCGGCCAGACGGCCGAGTGCACGCGCGCGTAGATGAGGGCCGCGAAGAACGATCCGAAGATGGCGGCCTCCGACCCGATGAAGAGGATCATCGCCGTGCGAAGCCGCGAGTCGGCGTCGATCAGGTCGCGTCCCGCGAACTTGTCGCGGAGGAGCTCGCCCCACCAGCGCCCCGAGCCGAGAATCGTCACGAAGAGTCCGACGAGGACGATCGGCAGGCCTTCCTTGATGCCATGGGCGTTCGCCACCAGGCCGACCGGGATCAGCCCCGCGCCAAACGCGGTGATGATCGGCCACTTGCTGGGGACG
>DATEND010000432.1:0-6507 GCA_035275245.1 Candidatus Eiseniibacteriota bacterium | reverse complement strand
ACGGGGAGCGCGATGGCGAGCGTCTTCGGCGAGAGCGTGAACCACGACGCGAACGGCGAGCCGATCAGCCAGGGGCCGAGCAGGACCGCCGCGAGGACGATGACGCCCCCGATCAGGCTCCCCTCCACGACGCGCCCGGGCCGGATCTTGTACATGTAGAGCCCGAAGAGAAGCGCCGCCGGAATCGTCATGAAGACCGTGAACGTGCCCCAGGGCGAGTCGGCGAGCGCGTTCACCACGACGATCCCCAAGCCCGCGAGAAGGAGGATCGTGATGAAAAGGATCGCCGCCATCGCGGCGCCGTGAGCGACCGGCCCGATCTCGCGCCGCGCCATCTCCGACAGGGAGGCGGCCCGGTGGCGCACGGAAGCGAAGAGGATGATGAAGTCGTGCACGGCGCCGCCCAGCGCCGCGCCGATCAGGATCCAGAGGGCGCCCGGCAAGTAGCCGAACTGGGCGGCCAGCACGGGCCCGATCAAGGGCCCCGAAGCCGAGATCGCCGCGAAGTGGTGGCCGAAGAGGACGAATTTGTTGGTCCTTACGAAGTCGCGCCCGTCCCCCTGGGTGACGGCCGGGGTCGGGCGCGTGGGATCGACGCGGGCGACGCGCGTGGCGATGAACGCGCTGTAGTAGCGATAGGCGAACGCGAAGACAACGATCGCCGTGAGCGGCAGGACCAGCGAGTTCACGTCGGGACCGACCCCTCCCCGAGCCTCGAACCTACTTCGTGGTCCCCTGCGAATTCGGCGCCGCGCTGCTCGAGGCGCCCGCCTTGTGCGGCTCCACCTTGACGATCACGATCCCGTAGACGCCGGACCGGTGGTACACGGTTCCGGTGACATCCACCTTCTTGTGGATGTAGGCCATGACCGGATCGTTCGGATTTCGGCCGGGCAGCTCTCCCGCGATGAAGTAGATGCGGTCGGCGTCGCGGTCATAGATCGCGAGCGTCTGGCCCGAGCGCGCGCAATCCACCGCGCACTGAAAATGCCCCGGCGAGATCGACTTCGCGCCGGCCTCGAGGAAGCAGGCGGGGTCCATCACCTCTCCGGTGATCGTCTTGACGACGCCCTTCTCCCGCGGCGGCTTCGCGACGGCTTTGGCGTTGCCGTGGTGTTCGTGCCCGGTCTCCGCCTGGGCCGGCGCCGCCTCGGCGGTCGTCTCGGACTTGGCGTCGCCGTCGGCGCTCTTGGAGCCAGCGGGGTTGGAGTCGGCCGGGTCCGCTCCACCCAAGCCCAAGAACGCGAGCGCCGCGATCGCGAGGACCGCGGCAAGGATTCCATGCTTCCGGATGCCGTTCATGCTGTTCTCCTTCGCGCCCCTTGGGATTCGCGACTAGGGAGTCGCCCTCGCGCTGTACGGCTCCACCGAAACGATCTGAATCGCGGTGACGCCCCCACGCGTGAAGATCCGCCCCTTCGCCATCACGGTCTGCCCGCAGAAGTCGATGACGTTCTTGTTCGGGTCCTCGCCGGGCCGCTCGGTCGCGAGGAGGAAGAGCTTGTTCGTCTTCCGTTCGAGGATACCGAGAACCTGTCCCGCCTTGGCACACGCGAGCGCGCATTCCTTGTGCGCATCGCCCTTCGACCCGTTCACGATCCAGCAAGCGGGGTCCACGACCTCGCCGATGACGGACTTGGCGCTCGAGGTCTTGGCGCCCGCCGTCGAGGCCTTCGCCGGGGTGGCCGCCACCTCGGCCTTTGCCGCCGTCGCGGGTGCCGCGGCCTTCACCGGGGTCGCCGGCATCGCGGCCTTCGGCGCCTGAGCCTTCGTGGTGTCCGCTTGCTGCGCAACGGCCGCGCCGGCAACGGCCAGGACCGTCAGGAGCGCGACCGCGATTCCCGTCTGAGACACCTTCATTCGTATCCTCCCGGTTGATCCATCAATGGGGGAGCCGTTCCCGGCCGTATTCAATATGGAGCTAGCCTACCAAAGGGGGCATACCCTCGCAAGGACGGGCGGTTTCGGAATTTGCTACAATCCCGCCGTCCTGATCGCGAAAACCACGAGGAACCCCGTGCCCCAGCCTTCTCAGCGCATCCAGCGAATCCCCTTTTCCCCGATCCGCGCCATGTTCCGCCTGGCCGACGAGATGGAGCGCGCCGGCCGAGGGCCAGTGATTCGATTCCACGTCGGCGATCCCGACTTCCCTCCGCCCGAGCCGGTGATCGAGGCGACACACCGGGCGATGCGCCAGGGACGGACGCATTATCCTCCGTCCGTCGGCGTTCATGAGTTGCGCATCGCCCTGGCCGAGAAAGTCACGAAGCGAAACGCCATCGCGGGAAGCGTGGAGCACATCACGGTGACTCCGGGGTCGACCGAGGCGCTCCTCGCGGTGATGGAGCTCGCCCTCCACCCCGGCGACGACATTCTCCTTCCCGAGATCTACTGGCCCAACTACGTCCAGCAAGCCCTTCTCGTAAGCGCGCGGCCCGTCTTCTACCCGCTCGGCGCGGGCTATCAGCCCGACGTCGAGGGGGTGCGGCGCGCGGTGACGCCGCGCACCCGCGCGATCCTGATCAACAGCCCGAGCAACCCGACCGGCGCGGTGTTTCCCGAGGCCACGCTCCGCGCGCTCTACGACATCGCCCGGGAGCGCGACCTCTGGGTGATCAGCGACGAAGCGTACGAGGACATCGTGTTCGACGCGAAGCAGGTCTCCGCCGCTTCGTTCGAGCGAGAGCTTCCCGAGAAGGAACGAAGGGTCTTCTCGCTCTATACCTTTTCGAAGTCGTATGCGATGACCGGATTTCGTCTCGGCTACATCGTCGCCCCGACGCTCGAGACGGCGTTGATCCTCCGGAAGACGCAGGAGCCGCTCGTCGGCTCGACGGCGTCCATGATCCAGTGGGGCGGCATGGCCGCGCTCCAGGACGACGCGCCGATCGCCGCGATGCGCGCCGCCTACCGCCGCCGGCGCGACCTGGCCGTGTCGATGCTGCGCCCGCCCGGCCTCCTCGACTACACGCCGGAGGGCGCGTTTTACGTCCTCGCGGACGTGTCTTCCACCGGGATGACGGGCGACGAGTTCGCGCGCGCGCTCCTCGAGGAGGAGCGCGTCGCCGTGGCGCCGGCATCGGGATTCGCGCTCGCGCCGGAGTTCGGCCCCGACGGCCATCCACGTGGCGAGATGACGCCGGCGGGCGCGCCGGACTACCCGGTCAATCCCAAGGGGCGGGATCACGTTCGGATCGCGTTCTGCGTCTCCGATCAGGAGCTGAGCGAGGGTCTGAGCCGGATGGTCCGCTTCGCCGAGCGGAAGCGCCCGGCGGCCACGGCGAAGGCCTAACGCCGCTCCCGTTCGATCCGGCCGTACTCCCGTTCGAGCACGCGCTCGGCAGCCTTTCGCTGCGGCGTGTAGTCGGTGTGGCCCGGACCGCCCGCGCGCTCGTGGTGCGGGAACCACTTCCAGATGTAGATCCCCCGAATCCATGGGTTCGCCTCGGCGACGCGAAAGAGCGCTTCGTAACAGCGCGCCTGCGTCTCCTCCGAGGGAAGGCCCTCGAGTCTCCATTCCCATGGCCGGGACGCCGCCGTGTCGAGCGCGTGGTAGCCGATCTCCGTGAAGACCACCGGCCGCTTGGTTCGCTCGGAGAGGGCCTTCAACGCGGCGACCGGTTTCCTCCACCCCGCCAAGAGATCGTCCACCGAAGGCGCCGTGCGCTCCGTGATCGGGTAGTACGCCTGGACGCCGATCCAGTCGAGCGCGTCCCAGAAGGCCACGTGCTCGACGTCCTCGGACCAGTTCGCGCAATAGGTCAGCGATCCGCGGTACCGCGCGCGCACCTCCTTGATGAGGGCGCGCCATTCGGCCTCTCGACGCGTGGTTCCGCCGAGCTCAGTGCCGACCGCGAGCGCTTCGATTCCCGAGTGCTCCGCGAGATCGGCGTAGTGGAGGAGGAACCGGCGATAGGACGCGAACCACGCGCGCCAGTCCGCCTCGCTCCGCATCGCGATCTCGCCCGGCCAGCCGCGCCGAAGCCAGAGGTGCGGCTTGAGCAGGACTTTGAGCCCGCGCGCGTGGGCGAGGCGGGTCGTCTCGATCAAACCTTCGTCGCTCTCGCCCCAGAGGACGCGCCCCGACGTGGCGACCCGGATCTCGGTGTCTCCGGCGGCGGCCTGCCATCCGAACGGGGTCTGCGAGATCCACGAAGCGTGCACTCGGACGAGCGGATCGAAGTCGTTCGCCTCCACGAAGCGGCCGGCGACCCAGCAGACGCCGCGCTGAAACGGTTCGGGCCGTGTCGAGGGGGAGGCGCAGCCGCCGGTCGGACCAAGTCCGGAGAGGAGGGCGAGAAGCGAGACGACGACGAGCCGCTCCGGCGCGCGCACGTCCGAGGCTACTTTGCCGGCGGCGCCGGCCGAGGCATTCCGAAGATCGACTCCCGCGTGACGCGCGTGTAGTTGGGCCCGCCGAGCCGGCCGATCGCGTCGAGCTTGGCCGCGTCGACGCGCCCGTTGGTCAGGACGGCCTCGGCGATGTGGAACAAGACAACCTCCCCGATCACGTAGTTCGCGTGGAGCGGTCCCTCGCCGTGCTCCACGATGCGGAAGAGGCGACACTCCATGGCGATCGGACATTCGGCGGCGCGCCACGGCTTCACGTGGACGCTCGGCGCCTTCGTGAACCCCGCCTCGGCGAATTCGTCGACGTCCGGGGCGTAGTCCGCCGAGGCCTGGTTCATCCGCTCCCGGATCGGCCAGGGGGCGATGTGCACAACGTACTCGCCGGTCTCGCGAACGTTGTTGAGGGTGTCCTTGTCGCGTCCCGCGCCGCTCGTCACGGGCGAGAAGACGAGCGAACAAGGATGCGCGCCGCCGGCGTTGAAGAAGGAAAACGGGGCCAGGTTCGCGACGCCGGCCTTGGAGAGCGAGGAGACGAACGCGATCGGCCGCGGCACCACGCACCCGGTGAGGAGCGCGTAGGCGTCGGCCGGCGGGATGGCCTTCGGATCGATCGCCTGGATCGCGGGAGCGGGAGCGCCGCTCACGGAGCGGCCGTCATCCGGTCGCGCCTTCGCCGGTGAATTTACCTTCCGGCTCGAGCCACGAATAGGGATAGCTCTTGTCGTCGTACGCCTCGGCGTCGGTCGTGACGTGGAGCGGATGAAAGGTGTCGAGCATGACCGCGAGCTCCTTGGTCTCTTTCGCGCCGAGCGAGGCTTCGGTCGCGCCGGGATGCGGCCCGTGCGGAATTCCCGAGGGATGCAGGGTGAACGAGCCGACCTCGATGCCCCGGCGGCTCATGAAATTCCCGTTCACGTAGTAGAGCACCTCGTCGGAGTCGATGTTGGAGTGGTTGTACGGTACGGGAATGGAAAGCGGATGGTAGTCGTACATCCGCGGGACGAAGGAGCACACGACGAAGTTCCGTCCCTCGAAGCACTGGTGCGTGGGGGGCGGCATATGGATGCGGCCGGTGATCGGCTCGAAATCCTCGATGTTGAAGATGTACGGATAGAGGAAGCCGTCCCAGCCCACGACGTCGAGCGGATGGAAATCGAACTCGTAGGCGGAGATCTGATCCCGGGCCTTGATCCGAACCTCGAACTTGCCGCGATCCGTGAACGTCTCGAGCCGCTCGGGACGCCGGATGTCCCGCTCGCTCATCGGCGCGTGCTCGAGGAGCTGGCCATACTCGTTTCGGTATCGCTTGGGCGTTTCGATGGACGAAGCCGACTCGATCACGAGATACCGCTGGGTTCCTTCGGACGCCTCGAACTTGTAGGTCGTGCCGCGCGGGATCACGACGTAGTCACCGGGACGATATTCGAGCTCGCCGAAGATCGTCTGGATCCGGCCGGACCCCTCGTGAATGAAATAGAGGTCGTCGCCCTGCCCGTTTCGGTAGTAGTACGTCATTTTCTGGTCCGGCACCGCGATCGCCATCGAAACGTCGGCGTTCTTGAGGAGCGTGACGCGCCCGGAGACCGCGTCGCCGCTCTTGGCCAGCCCCTTCGTCTTGAAGTGGTAGTGTCGCAGCCCCTGCTCCTTCGCGAGCGGCGTAGAGCAGTCCTGCACTTTCCGCAGCTCGCGCACCTGGGTCGGCATGTTGTGGTGGTAGATCAAGGACGACCGGCCCGAGAAGCCGCGCGAGCCCATGAGCTGCTCGGTGTAGAGCTTCCCGTCCGGCCGGCGGAACTGGGTGTGGCGCTTGTGCGGAATCTGGCCGAGGGAATGGTACGTCGGCATGGTGGTTCCTCGCGCGGGATCTAGACGATTCGATTCGTGAGGGCGCCGAGGAGATCGATCGAGAGCGTCACCTCGTCGCCCGGTTTCAGCCAAGGATGCGTTTCGGGGCCCAACTCGAGAATACAACCGGTCCCGACGGTGCCCGAGCCGATCACATCGCCGGGGAAAAGATACACGTCCTGCGAAGCCCTCGCAATCATCTGCCCGAACGTGAAATGAAGATCTTTCGCGTTTCCGCGCGAGAGAACGCGCCCGTTCACCCGTGCTTCCATCGCGAGATCGTGTCGATCGCCGGCGCTCCGCGCGTCCATT
>DATEND010000431.1:0-5169 GCA_035275245.1 Candidatus Eiseniibacteriota bacterium | reverse complement strand
GATGTACTTCTGCTGCGGATGCTTCCGGCCGCCCTGGGGCGGCACGTTGGCAACCGTTCCCTCCAGGATCTTGAGGAGCGCCTGCTGCACGCCCTCTCCTGAGACGTCCCGCGTGATGGACGGGTTCTCCGATTTGCGCGAAATCTTGTCGAGCTCGTCGATGTAGACGATGCCGTGCTCCGCGTTCACGACGTTGAAGTCCGTCGCCTGGAGGAGTCGCACGAGGATGTTTTCCACGTCCTCGCCGACGTAGCCCGCCTCGGTGAGACAGGTTGCGTCCACGATGGCGAACGGCACCTTGAGAATGCGAGCCAGCGTGCGCGCCAGGAGCGTCTTCCCGGTGCCCGTCGGGCCGACGAGAAGGATGTTCGACTTCTCGAGCTCCACGTCCTCGACCGCGCCGCCCGAATAGATCCGCTTGTAGTGGTTGTACACCGCCACGGAGAGCGTCTTCTTGGCGCGATCCTGCCCCACCACGTACTCGTCGAGGACCTTCTTGATCTCGGCCGGTTTCGGCAGCGAGCCTTTCGGCATGCCTGCCGTGTGGTCGGTCTCACCCTCGAGAATGTCGTTGCAGAGCTTGACGCACTCGCTGCAGATGTAGACCGACGGACCGGAGACGAGGCGGCTTACCTCGTCCTGCCCGCGGCCGCAGAAGCTGCAGCGAATTGGGTGCGGCGAATGGACGCGTTTCTTCATGGGCGGTGTGCGCTAGCCGACGGGAACCGGCTCGGGCTTCTTCTCCTTGCTCTCGAGTTTGGTGATCACCTTGTCCACGATGCGATATTCCTTCGCCTCTTCCGCGGACATGAAGAAGTTCCGGTCGGTGTCCTTCTCGATCTTGAGCGTCGCCTGGTTCGTGTGACGGACCAGAATCTTGTTCAGCTCGGTGCGCAGGGTCAGGATCTCCTTCGTGTAGATCTCGATGTCGGTCGCCTGGCCCTGGCTGCCGCCCAGCGGCTGATGAATCATGATGCGCGAGTGCGGCAGCGCCGAACGCTTGCCCGCCGCGCCGGCCGCCAGTAGAAGCGCCGCCATCGAGGCCGCCTGCCCCATGCAAATCGTCGCCACGTCGGGCTTGATGAACTGCATGGTGTCGTAGATCGCGAGCCCCGCGGAAACCACGCCGCCCGGCGAATTGATGTACAGGTTGATGTCCCGGTCCGGATCCTCGGCTTCGAGGAACAGGAGCTGGGCGATGACCAGGTTCGCCACGACGTCGTCGATGGGCGTCCCGATGAAAACGATCCGATCTTTGAGCAAACGGGAGAAGATGTCGTAGGCCCGCTCCCCGCGTCCGCTCTGTTCCACCACCATTGGCACCAAGGACATATTCGGTTCCCTCCTCACCGATCCTAGATCGGGTGTATCGGCCAGTATCTTAAGCACTTCCCATTAGGGCGTGACGATCAGGGACTTGGGCCGGGCCTTCTCTCGAAGGACCGCCAAAACCTTCCGTTCCGCCAGGTGCGCCCGGGCCCGATCCCGCTGGGCCGTCGTGCGCAGGAGCCGCTCCGTTTCGGGCGGATTCAACTCTCCCTCCGCCGCGCCCCGGAGCGCCTCGTCGATTTCCGAGTCCTCCACGGCGACTTTTTCCAGCCGAACCAACGCGTCCAAAAGGAGGTCGCGCTTGATCCGGCGCTCCGCCATCGGCCGGTATTCCGCCCGGAATTTGGCGAGATCCGCCTCGGACAATTCCTGGCCGTCTCTCTTTAGACGCTGGACCAGCTCATCCAGATACTCCTGGATCATCCCTTCGGGCAGCTCGAACGGGTTTTTAGCGATGAGCTGCTCCACCAGCGCGTCTTCCTGCTCGCGCTCCAGACGGATTCGCGCCTCGCCCTCGAGGTTCAGCCGGATTCGGGCCTTCAGCTCGGAGAGGTCCCGCATCCCGGCCACGTCGACCGCGAACTGATCGTCGAGGTCCTTCACGTGGCGCTCCCGAACGCCCTTTACCTGTACAGAGAATGTCGCCGAACGCCCTCTAAGTTCCTCATTCCCGAAGGTATCCGGGTAGGCGACGACGAAGGAAACGTTGTCGCCGGCCTTCTTGCCGACGAGATTCTCCCGAAATTCGGTCAAGAGGCCCTCGGCGCCAAGCTCGATCAGGGCATCGTTCTGCTCGGTCTTTCGGATCGGCTTGCCCTTGGCGTTCATCCGGACATAGTCCACGACGACCGCGTCCCCGGCGCCGGCCGGCCGCTCCACTTCGACCCAATCGGCGGCGCGCTGACGAAGATCCTCGAGGGCCTTTTGAATCGCCTCGTCGGGAACCGCGGTTTCACGCGTCGGAAGCTCCAACCCCTCGTAGTTCCGGGGGACGACCTGAGGCCTCACCTCGACTTTTGCCTCGAACGTGAGGGGCTTCCCTTTGTCGAACGAGATCTTCTCGATGGCCGGGAACGTCACCGGCTCGAGCTGGGTCTCGCGGATGGCACTTTCATAGGAACGCTTTACGGCCCGCTCGAGCACCTCGTGCTCCAGCGAATGGCCGAACTGGGCCTCGAGCACCGTGCGGGGCACCTTTCCCTTCCGGAAGCCGGGTAGGACGGCCTTCTTCCGGTAGTCCTCGATGACCGCCTGGTAGTCGGCGTCCAGCTCCTCGGCAGGTACCTCGATCGTCAGGACCTTCTCCCAGGCGCCTGTTTCCCGAACGTCTACCTTCAAATCGGCGCTCCTCGCGTAAGTATGGTGCGGACAGGTGCGTCAGGCTAAACCCGTGTGATTCTACCACTATCGGGCCTCTCGAGGAACTGATTCGGCGCGTCCGGGCTTCCTGGGGTTCCTCCGACGCTCCACAACGTACGGCTGGCCGAGGAGCGTGTGCTGAAGCGCCGCTCTGACGCCGCGAAAAACGCGGTGCCAGATCAGTATCGCTCCGAGGGAACAGCCCAGAGCCGTTCCGGCGCTCGGTGGCAGACCCGCTCCCGCTGCCGCAAAGGTGAGTGCCGAGATGATCAGAAGAAGTCCTGTGGCGGCGAGGCACGCTTCGCGCCGGAGATCGAAGTAGTAGAGGAGAATGAGACCGAGCAAGGCGAGGGCTTGCGCGCCCGCTCCGACGAGAAGGAGCCGGTAGGGCAGGATCGCGTCAGGCGGCAGCACGAGCCATCGAGCCAGAGGGTCCGCGGCCAGCATCAGGAATGCGGTAACGCCCGCCTGGACCGAGGCGGCGCCACCGAGGAGCCGCGCGGCTTCGTCCACGAGCGCTCGAGCGCCGCGACGAAGATCGCCGAGAGACGCCCCGTCCTCCAGGGCTCGGTAGAATCGTCGAAAGCGGCGATGGAACGCGGTCTCCACCTCCACGAAGACCCACGCCAGGCAAGGGATGGTGGAGAACCAAGCGATGGTCGATGCTCCGTTGTGGAGCGCCGCCGCCTCGCCGCCGACCAGGCACCAGGCGATGAGCTTGTCGACCCAAAGTGAAGCGTTGAACGCGAGCCCTGCTCCGGCGAGCGCCGCGTAGTCGCGAAACGCGGGCATGAGTCTCGCCCCCTCGTCCGCCGTGTCCGGCAGGGCCCGGAGGATGCCGACAAGCAGGATCACGAGGGTGAACGTCTGCCCCGAGATCAGCCCGAAAAGATATCCGGAGCCGCCGAGTCCGGCGGCGGTGGCGAGAAGTGCCGCAAGGAGGAAGCTCAGCGCCGATCCGGCTCCCACGGCACCGAGGATCAGCCCGGGAGAGCAGATCCCATTGCCCACGGACAGCGCGGTCCATTGACCACCGACGGCGGCGGAGAGCGCCGCGCCCCAAATCACGGTGCGAAACGGAACGTCGAGCGCTAGGAGCACGGAGGCGGCAAGGGCGGCGCAAATGAGAAAGGTCGTGCCGAGCCCGCGACAAAACGGAGCGGCAATCGCCCGGAATCGCCCCTCGTACAGGCGATCGGCGGCGTAGCGGGAGATCACGATCTGGACCGGACCGGCAACTAGCAGGGCGACCCCGTACGCCACGTTCACGACGGTTCCGGCGACGGCGAGGTCGGCCGTGCCCCGGCCGATGACCGCCGGGAGCGAGATGAGCACCGCCGAGGTCAGCACCCACGGAAGCGCCATGACGGCCGCACCCGTGGCGTATGCCGCCGTGGCCCCGGAAATTCCTTGATGGATCAGGCGCTCGAGTCGCCAGCCGATGCCCGCCATGAGCCCCCCGTATAGAGTGCGCGATACGCCGAAACGGTGGTGCTCTCGCGATAGAATGCGGCCACGCGGCGCCGGCCCGCGGTTCCCATGAGACGTCGGAGCTCGGGATCCCGAGCGAGGCGAGCGATCGCATCAGCCGTCTCCTCGGGAGCGGCGAGCCGCGTCACGATCCCGCTCGGTCCGATTTGCCTGTCGGCGTCGCTTCGCCCCTCCAGGAGTTCGCGACAGGCGCCGACATCCGAGGCGACCACGGGAATCCCCGCGGCGCCTGCCTCCAAAATAACGAGCGGTTGACCCTCGCTAAAGCTCGTGAGCACCAGGATGTCGATCTCGGGATAGATTCGCTCCGGCGGCATGGCCCGTTCGAAGCGGATCGCGCGCTCGAGGCCGAGCCTCGCCACGAGGCGACGGCACCGGCGGGCGTACCGCGGATCCTCGTCGATTGGACCGAAGATGCGCACGTCGACCTCGACGACCTGAAGCGCCAGAAAGCAAGCTCGGATGAGCGTGATGATGTCCTTGATCGGCACGAGCCGCCCCACGAAGCCCACCCGCACGGGGCGGCGATCCGCGTTTCGCAACGGCGTCCCCCGAATCCGCGCATGGAACTCCTCGAGGTCGACGCCGTTGGGGACGACGAGCGTTCTGTCGGCGGGGGCGCCGTCGGCGATCTGTCGCCCTCGGCTCACCTCGCACAGCGAGACGACGACCGAGGCCTGAGCATAGGCGCAACGCGAGAGGGCGCGAAAGAAACGCACCCACATTCCCCGCAGGGCCGAGGCCGTCGCGCTGTCGATCGTTCCCTCCGTACCGTTGGAGCGGCGGCCGACGCGATGAAGCCAAGGCGCTCGGTCCAGCTCGAGATTTCGCTCGCGGGCGTAGATCCCGTGCTCGGTTAGGAGGAATGGCCGGCCGGCGCGGCGGCTCCAGGCAGCCGCGAGGAGCCCCGCGTAGCCGGTGCAAACGGCGTGGTACACGACGGCGGGCGGCGGTTCCGCGGCGAGGAGGCGCACGAGCGGCAGGTGCATC
>DATEND010000430.1:0-2275 GCA_035275245.1 Candidatus Eiseniibacteriota bacterium | reverse complement strand
CTCGAGCCCCCGGAGGACCGCCGGGAGCCGTTCCGGGCGTTCGGGGTGGCCCACGCCCGTATGGTGGCGCAGGAACAACGGGTCGGTGGCGAGCCCTGTGCGCATCGGGGGCCATTATGAAGGACGGACTGGCGGCCCGTGAAAGCCCTGCGAGAATCTCGTTCCCACTCCGGAGGAGACCGATGAAGCGCACCCACCTGATCCTGCTCCCGCTCCTTGCCATGGCCGTGAACGTCGCGGCCCAGGAACCGGAGGAACCCGACTTCACCCCTTGGGACAAAGTCAGCAAGGACATGGAAGCGAAGCCGGGCTTCTGGAACCTGCTCGAGGACAAGAAGAAGACGAAGTTCTGGGTGGAGATCCCGGCGAACCAGCTCGAGCAGGCGTTCCTCATGGCGACGAGCATCAGCGGCGGCACCACGATGCGCGGCTGGCAGTGGAACGACTGGCTGCTGATGTGGCGGCTGCACGACAAGCGGCTCGTGCTGCTCGAGCGGAACGCGGGGGTGCAGGCCAAGGGGCGGAAGGAGCTCGAGGAAGCGGTCGAGCGCACCTACACCGACCGCGTGCTCGCGAGCTTCCCGGTGACCGCGCGCGGCCCGAACGGCGGCTACATCCTCGACGCGCGGATGCTCTT
This sequence comes from Candidatus Eiseniibacteriota bacterium, assembly GCA_035275245.1. Lineage (GTDB taxonomy): Bacteria > Eisenbacteria > RBG-16-71-46 > SZUA-252 > SZUA-252 > DASQJL01. The sequence continues at coordinate 1,638 of DATEND010000430.1, read as the reverse complement.
CGCGGACAACGCGCCGCTCTTCTTCGGCTTCATCGGGCGTTCGAAGGACTCCTCGCTCTCGACGTTCCCGGGGACGAAGAACTTCCCCGAGAACACCGAGGTCCGCGTGACGATGCCGGACGCGAGCGGCACCCTGATCACGCTCGCCTACTCGATCTCCGGCCTCAAGGACACCGGCTACAAGCCGCGCCTCGCCGACGACCGCATCGGCTATTTCACGACCGACCTCGTCGACTTCAGCGCGGACAACAAGGACGAGAACCGGATCGTCCGCTACGCCAACCGCTGGCACCTCGAGAAGGAGGACGAGAAGCTCGACCTCTCGCCGCCCAAGAAGCGGATCGAGTTCTACATCGAGAAGAGCGTGCCGGTGAAGTTCCAGCGCTACGTGCGCGAGGGCATCCTCGAGTGGAACAAGGCGTTCGAGAAGATCGGCTTCGACCAGGCGGTGGTCGTCTACCAGCAGACCGACGACCGGTACGCGGACCTCGACCCCGAGGACATCCGCTACAACTTCTTCCGCTGGATCTACAGCGAGACCCCGTTCGCGATGGGGCCGAGCCGCGTCGACCCGCGCAACGGCCAGATCCTCGATGCCGACATCATCATGGACGACTCGATGGTGCGCGCGGAGATCCAGGAGTACCGCCTCCTGATCCGCCAGGTGCCCCAGGGCCTCATCCAGCCGAGCGACATGGGGCTGCTCTCGCGCGGGCCGTTCAAGCGGTTCGGTTTCGTGCCCGCCGAGGACGACTTCGCGATCCCCGCGGAGGCCGCCCGCCCGAACCTCCCGGCGCACGCGCGCCGCGCCTTCTGCGGCATCGGCCACGGCGCGAGCCACGAGCTCGGAGTCTGCGGCCTCTTCTTCGGCGGCGTCCGGCAGGACGGCGGCGAGGGCGGCTCGGCCACCGACGCGCTCCCCGAGGAGCTCGTCGGCCAGTACATCAAGGACACCGTGATGCACGAGGTCGGCCACACGCTCGGCCTGCGTCACAACTTCAAGTCGTCGATCCTCCGCACCTACGACGAGATCAACTCCGACGCGAAGCCCCCGGAGATCGCGGGCTCGGTGATGGACTACAACCCGGTCGTGATCGCGCCCGAGGGGCGCCCGCAGGGCAACTACGCCATGCTCACGATCGGGCCCTACGACTACTGGGCCATCGAGTACGGCTACACGCCGAAGAAGGACGACCTCGCAAAGATCGCGTCGCGCGGCGCCGAGAAGGGGCACGCGTACGCGACCGACGAGGACACGATGGCGCACGACCCGCTCACCAACCGGTGGGACCTGGGCACCGACCCGCTCGTCTACGCGAAGGACCGGGTGGAGCTCATGAAGCGCGTGCGGAAGGACCTCGTCGCCCGGGCCGTCGAGAAGGGCGAGCGCTACAACCGCCTCCGCAACGCGATGGACATGCAGTTCTGGCAGGCCGCGTGGTGCGCGGGCATCGCGTCGCGCTTCGTCGGCGGCGAGTACCTGAACCGCGACCACCGCGGCGACCCCGACGAGCGCCCGGCGCTCGTGCCCGTGGCCGCCGACAAGCAGCGCGAGGCCTTGAAGTGGATCTGCGAGGAGGTGCTCTCGAGCCGCTACTTCCAGTTCGAGCCCGAGCTGCTCCAGAAGCTCGCGCCGAA
>DATEND010000429.1:0-5105 GCA_035275245.1 Candidatus Eiseniibacteriota bacterium | reverse complement strand
GCTCGATCAGATACGAGCCCGCGAAGACCCGCGTGAGCGCCGGATAGAGCGACTCCTGCGCGGTCTCGGTCAGGAAGCCGAGGCCGCCGAGGTTCACGCCGAGTACCGGAACGCCGGCCGCCGACGCGGCGCGCGAGGCGTGAAGCAGGGTGCCGTCTCCACCAAGCACGAGGAGCGCGTCCACGCGACGCACGAGATGCTCGAGGGAAACGCCGCGGCCCACGCCCGGCACCCCGGCCGCGAGGGATCGCTCGAGCGACACCTCCCTACCCTGGGCACGAATCCAGCGCACGAGCGGGGGAAGCAGCGAAACGACGCCGCCCTTTCCCCGGTTGCCGACGATCCCCAGGCGGCGGGGCGGGCGCTTCATGCGTTCGAGACGACGGGGTCGAGCGGTTCCGAGGTGGGGCGAGGCTCCTCGCTGAGCCAGCGGGCGATCTCCGCGGCGAGCGGCTCGGGATGGAGCCCGGCGGATTTGAGAAGCGAATCGCGGGTGCCGTGGTCGACGAAGCGATCCGGAACGCCGATGGCGCGGGCCCGAAGTCCCGGGATGGAATGGCGCGTGAAAAGCTCGAGCACGGCGTCGCCGAATCCCCCGGGCAGCGCCGCCTCCTCGACGGTCACGACGCGAAGGGTCTTCCGCGCCCACTCGAGAATGAGTTTCTCGTCGAGCGGCTTCGCGAACCGGGCGTTGATCACCGCCGTCCGCACGCCCTTCGTTTCGAGCAGCTGCGCGGCCTTCAGCGCGGCAGGCACCATCGTCCCGTACGCCACCAACACCGCGTCCCCGCCCGGCCGGAGGATCTCTCCCTCGCCGATCGGGATCGGCTTCGGATCGGGGTCGAGCGGAACGCCGACGCCGGCGCCGCGCGGATAGCGCACCGCGATCGGCCCGAGGTCGTGGCGCGCCATGGTGGCGAGCATCCGGCGCAGCTCGTTTTCGTCTTTGGGCGCCATCAGCACGATCCCGGGCAGGCACCGGAGGTAGGCGATGTCGAAGAGCCCGTGGTGCGTCGAGCCGTCCTCGCCCACGAGGCCGGCCCGGTCGAGCGCGAAGCGGACCGGAAGGCCCTGCACCGCGACGTCGTGCACGATCTGGTCGTACGCGCGCTGCAGGAACGTCGAGTAGATCGTGACGAAGGGCTTGAGCCCGGCCGCGGCGAGTCCCGCGCCGAAGCACACGCCGTGCTGCTCGGCGATGCCGACGTCGTGGAAGCGGTCCGGATGCTTCAACGCGAACTTGGCGAGGCCCGTTCCGTCCGTCATGGCGGCGGTGATCGCCACGATGCCGCGGTCCTTCTCCGCCAGCTCGAGCATCGATTGTCCGTAGACGTCCGTGTAGGCCGGAGCGGACGCCGCGCCCGTCTTCTTGGCGCTCGCGCCGGTCAGCTTGTCAAAGGAGGCGACGCCGTGGAACTTCCTCGCGTCGCCCTCGGCCGGCGCGTAGCCCTTCCCTTTCCGGGTGAGCGTGTGCAAGAGCACCGGGCCCTCGAAGGCCTTGAGCTGGTTCAGCACCTCGAGCAGCGTGGGAAGGTCGTGTCCGTCGATCGGGCCGAAGTACTTGAAGCCGAGTTCCTCGAAGAGCACGTTCGGCACGACGAGGTTCTTCATTCCTTCCTTGATGCGGCTCGCGAGCTTGCGCGCCGCTCCGCCGGCGGGAAGCTTGCCGAGGAGTTCCCAGATGTCTCCCTCGAGGCGGCGATAGATCGGGCCGGACGTGAGGCGCGTCAGATACTTCGAAATCGCGCCCACGTTGGGCGAGATGGACATGGAGTTGTCGTTCAGGACGACGAGGATGTCGGTTCCGGTGGTGCCGGCCTGGTTCATTCCTTCGTACGCGAGCCCGCCGGTCAGCGCCCCATCCCCCACGACCGCGAGGACGCGATGCTTCTCGCCCCGGACGTCGCGCGCGCAGGCGAAGCCCAGTCCCGCCGAGATCGCCGTCGAAGCGTGCGCCGTTCCGAAGGGATCGAACTCGCTCTCGACGCGGCGCGGAAAGCCGGAGAGCCCGCCCTCTTGCCGCAGCGTGCCGAAACGGTCGTTCCGCCCGGTGAGGATCTTGTGGCCGTAGGCCTGGTGGCCCACGTCCCAGATCAGGATGTCGCGTGGCGTATCGAAGACGTAGTGGAGCGCGATCGTCAGCTCGACGGTGCCGAGGCTGGGCGCCAAATGGCCGCCCGTGCTCGAGACGACCTCGATGATGCGTTCGCGAATCTCTGCCGCCAGGTCGGGCAGGGCTTCCGGCGGGAGCCGCTTCAGATCAGCCGGCCCATGGATCCCTGCTAGGTGGTTGGTGCTCACGGTCCCCCCGGCGGTTTGTAGATGGCGAATGAGAAAAGGACGCCGATCAGGGCGCCCACGAGAACTTCGATCGGTGTGTGGCCCAGGAGTTCCCGCAGCCGCTCCGCGGGCGGTCCGGGAAGCTGAAGGTGCTCGTACAGGATCCGGTTGATCAACGAGGCCTGCCGGCCCGCGGCGCGCCTCAGTCCCGCCGCGTCGTACATGACGATCAGGCTGAAAAAGAGGACCACGTCGAACAGGATCGACCCGAACCCCTCGCGAAGCCCGACGCACGTGCTGAGCGCCATCACCGAAGCCGCGTGGCTGCTTGGCATTCCGCCGGTTTCCACGAGCCTCCTGACGTTGATTTTCTTCTCTCGCACGAGGAAGGTCAACACCTTGCTGAGCTGCACCAGGAAGCCGCACGCCAGGGCGTGGGCGATCGGGCTGGACGCCAGGGACATGCCGATCCTCCTCTAGGAACCGCGGTGCTCGAGAAACGTCGCCAGCGATTCGAATTCGGCCGCGCGGCGGCCCAATCCAGGCGCCAGCCGGCGTGCTTCCTGAAGCAGCTTGGCGGCCCGGCGCTCCGCCCGGACGAGTCCGCCCCGGGACGGCGCCGTCGCCTTCCCGCGCGCCCGGTCGGATCCGACGCTCTTCCCGGTCGCGCGGCGCGTGGCGCGAACGTTCAGGAGGTCGTCGACGATCTGGAAGGCCACGCCCACCCGATCGCCGTAGGCATCGAAGCGCCGAAGAAGGGCCGGCGAGGCGCCCCCGATCTGCGCGCCGAGGCGAAGGGACCCGCGGATCAGCATTCCCGTCTTCCGGCGATGCATGCCGAGCACCCGCGCGAAGGAGATCCGCTTCCGCTCGAAGAGAAGATCCAGCGCCTGCCCACCGATCATGCCCTCCGGGCCGGTCGCCTCGCAGACCGTTCGAAGGAGCGCCCGCGGATCCTTGGCGCGTCCCGTCGGGGCGGTCGTCAGGGTCTCGAACGCGAGCGACAGCAGCGCGTCGCCCGCCAGGATCGCCATGCCCTCCCCGAACACCCGGTGATTCGTCGGGCGTCCGCGACGCCAATCGTCGTTGTCCATCCCGGGAAGGTCGTCGTGAATCAAACTGAACGTATGGATCATCTCTAGGGCGGCGGCGGCGGGCAGCGCGGCGTTCGAGGCGCCCGACACGGATTCGCAGGCGAGGAGGCAAAGCGTCGGGCGCAGGCGCTTCCCGCCCGCGAAGACGCTGTAGCGAACGGCGCGGTGGAGCGGGCGCGGAATGGCCGTCGCGCGCGGCAGGAGGCGGTCGAGGGTTCGATCGACCCGAGGACGCGCGCGGATGAGATAGCGCTCAAAAAGGGAGTTCGCCGTCTCGCCCTTCATCGACCTCGTCGTTTCGCTCGAGCGGAGCCGTGGCGGGATTCCCCTCGGCGTCGCGGGTCAGCTTCTGAATGCGCCGTTCCGCCTCGCCAAGGACGGTCGTGCACCGTTTCACGAGGTCCACGCCCTCCTCGAAGGACTTGATCGACTCCTCGAGCGAAAGATTGCCCTCCTCGAGGCGCTCCACCAGCCCCTCCAGCCGCTCCATCATCGTCTCGAACGTCTGGCCCTGATCGCCTGCCACGGCGCTCGGGGCCGGAGTCTCCTTTCGCCTCATTCCGTTTCCTCCTTCTGGACGGGCTGGGCGGGCGCCGTTTCCGTCACCTGCGCGCGCGCCGCGCCGTCCGCGAACTCTACCTGAATGGGCGCGCCGGAGCGAAGGTCGCGCACGCGGTTCACGAGCCGGTCCTTCTTGTCGGCGCGCTCCGTCCACACCAAGGCATATCCGCGCCTCAGAACCCCCTTGTAGTCGAAGGACTCGAGGAGGCGGCGGCGCGATTCCACGTCCGATCGCATGCGCGCCACGGTCGAAGCCGCGCCGCGCTCCGCCCGGTGCACGAACGCCTGGACCCGGTCCCGGGCTCGTTGGATCGTCTTGTCCGGCGTGTGCGCCCACACCCGGCCCGCCGTCACTTCGAGCTGCCGGCTTCGGGCGACCGCGACGCCCTCGAGCGCTCGCGTCAATTGCTCCCGCGTCTGGTCGACGCGCTGCATTGCGTCCTCGACCAAGCGGTGCGGCTCGCGAAGGGCGCGGTGCTTCCGAACGCCGTTGAGCCGGGCACGCTCGCGCTCGAGCTCGCGACGAAGCCGGTCGCGCGCGTGCTTGGAAAGTCCGGCCAGTGTACGACGGATCTCGTCGCGATCGAGTACGACCTGCGATGCCGCGTGGGTCGGAGTGGCGGCGCGAAGATCGGCGGCGAGATCGGCCAGCGTGACGTCCACCTCGTGGCCCACCGCGGAGATCACGGGGATTCGGGACATGACGATCGCACGAACGACCGCCTCCTCGTTGAACGCCCAGAGGTCCTCGATGGAGCCGCCGCCGCGCCCGACGATCAGCACCTCGGGCCGGCCCCACTCGTTCATCAAGCCGATCGCCTCGGCGATGGCCGCGGCCGCTCCGTCCCCCTGCACCCGCGTTGCCGCGAGCGTGATCTCGGCGTAGGGCGCCCGGTGGCGGAGGATTCGGATCATGTCGCGGATCGCGGCGCCGGACTCCGACGTGACGAGACCGATCCGCGTCGGATAGGGCGGGAGCCGACGCTTTCGCTCCTCGGCAAAGAGGCCCTCCGCCTGGAGCTTTCGCTTCAGCTGCTCGAATTTCGCCTGGAGCGCGCCGTATCCGATGGGCGAAACGCGATCGGCGATGAGCTGCATGCTGCCGCGCTGTGGATAGACCGAGACTCGCCCCTCCGCTTGGACGGCAAGGCCGTTCGCGAGCAGGTTCGA
>DATEND010000428.1:0-3305 GCA_035275245.1 Candidatus Eiseniibacteriota bacterium | reverse complement strand
TCACGGTCAACGCTGCTCCGAACAACAACCCGGTGGTCACGGCTCCGGCGACGGCTTCGGTTGACGAGGGAGTGCTTCTCTCGTTCGTCGTGTCTTCGACGGATGCGGACGGGGACGATGTCACGCTGAGCGCGCCGATTCTGCCGCTCGGTGCGTCGTTCACGGACGGTGGCGCGGGAAGCATGACCGGCACGTTTAGCTGGACGCCTGGCTTCAATCAGGCGGGCAACTACAACGTGACCTTCATCGGTAACGACGGACAAGGCGGTTCGGGCTCGGCAACGACGGCGATCACGGTCAACAACGTGAATCGCGCGCCGATTGCGGACGCCGGCGGACCGTACACCGGCGTTGTCAACGTGCCTAAGACGTTCGACGGTAGTGGATCCAGCGATCCGGACGGCGATGTCCTGACGTATGCCTGGACGTTCGGCGACGGAGGAGTTGGTAGCGGCGTGTCCCCGACGCATACGTACACGACGCCGGGTATCTACGACGTGACGTTGACGGTTTCGGATCCGGGCCCCTTGTCGGATACGGACGAAACAACGGCCACGATCGTGGACGAGTTCCCAGCGACGGTATTCACGACGGGCGGCAACAACCGGACGTCGCTCGGCTCGGGCAAGCCGTTCACGTGCTTCCAGATCCAACCGACGGATGGTTCGTTCGACATCGCGAACGTGAATCTGGCGAGCATCAAGATGTACTACCCGGAGAACGGCACGACGTTCATCAGTGTCGACACGGGTAAGGGTGGTCTCGATGGCGACAAGAACGGCGACGGCGCACTGGAGATCGCGGCCTGCTTCAGCAAGGCCCAGCTCCGGATCCTCTTTGCTGGACTCCCGAACGGTAACCAGACCGTCGTGGTCCGCATCGAGGGAGACCTGGTCACCGGTGGCAACTTCTCCGGTACGGTCACCCACACCGTCAAGGGCACCGGTGGTGCGCTTGCGGCTCAGATCTCGCCGAACCCGCTCAACCCGAAGGCGAACCTCTCGCTGCGGACGTCCAAGCCGGGCACCTTGAAGGTCTCGATGTACGACCTCCAGGGCCGTCTGGTGAAGAACATCGCGGATGAGCAGATGGCGCCGGCGGGATACCATGACTTTACGATCGATGGCACCAACGCGAACGGCGGTCGCGTCGCGTCGGGCGTCTACTTCGTGAAGATCTGGTCGCAGCACGACGGCACCGAGGTGACGCGCATCACCGTCATGAAGTAACCCTCGGACCGAACGCAGCAAACGAACGCGGGGTCGCGGCGAAAGCCGCGGCCCCGCTTCGCGTTTCGGGCGACGGACGAGAGACCCCGGCGCTCGGGTCGTGATAAAGTGGCTCCCATGAGCTTTTATCGGCGGGGAGGGAAGCGGTTGCTCGACCTCCTCCTGGGCTTGATAGCGCTCGCCGCCGCGTCGCCCTTGATCTTGGCCGCGGCGCTCTGGATCAAGCTCGACTCCCCAGGGCCCGTTTTTCACCGAGCGGTTCGCGTGGGCCTGGGCGGACGGAAGTTCACGTTCCTCAAGCTTCGGTCCATGCAGCGGGGGGCCGAGGAGTTGCGCGGGCTCCTCCTCCACCTGAACCAAGCGAGCGGTCCGGCGTTCAAGTTGCACGACGATCCGCGCGTCACGCGCGCCGGCCGGTTCCTGAGGCGCACCTCGCTGGACGAGCTCCCGCAGCTCTGGCACGTGGTGCGGGGACACATGAGCCTGGTGGGGCCGCGTCCGCCGTTTCCGGAGGAGGTCGAACGCTACGACGCCTGGATGCTCAAACGGCTCGCGGTCAAGCCCGGGCTCACCTGCCTCTGGCAGATCAAGGGGAGGAGCGACCTCTCCTTCGACGAGTGGATGCGCCTCGACCTCGAGTACGTCGATCGATGTTCGTTCCTGCTCGACGCCAAGATCCTTCTCCTCACCCCAGCGGCGGTGATCTCCGGCCGCGGCGCCTACTAGCGCCGTGCTTTCGATTGCCGCTCGCGCCACCGTGTGGTACCGCTAGGAAATGCGCCTGCACCCGGTGATTCTGGCGGGGGGGCGGGGCGAGCGCTTCTGGCCCCTCTCTCGCCGAAACCGCCCGAAGCAACTCCTGCCGCTACTCTCCGATCGCTCGATGCTCTCCGATACCGTGGATCGTCTGTCGGGGCTGGCGCGGCCGAGGGACATGTTCGTGATCACCGCGAGCGATCTCGTGGGCGCGGTGCGCGAGGCGGCGCCGCAGATTCCGCATCACCACGTCGTGGGGGAGCCCGTGGGGAGAAACACGGCGCCCGCCGTGGCCCTCGCCGCGTGGTGGCTCCGCGACGCGGGAGACGATGCGGTGGCGGTCGTGCTGCCCTCCGATCATCGCATCGAGCCGGCCGAACGCTATCGAGCGGAGCTCGAAGCGGCTGCGTGGGTCGCCCTCGAGCGGCGCGCGATCGTGACGCTCGGAATTCCGCCCACGCGTCCCGAGACCGGCTACGGATATATCGAGGTCGGCGAGCCGATCGAGGCCGGCTCCTCCGTTCACACGGTCGCCGCGTTCCGCGAGAAGCCCGATCCAGACACCGCCGCCCGCTATCTCGCCGATCGGAAGCACCTCTGGAACGCGGGCATCTTCATCTTCTCGCCGGCGGTCATGCTCGAGGAGATTCACGCGCACGCTCCGGAGATCGCCGCACTCTTGCCCGCGTTGACCGAACGACTCGCGGACCTGAGCGAACAGGCGCTCGAGCGCTACTACGCGGCCGCTCCCTCGATCTCGATCGACTACGCGGTGATGGAGAAGAGCCGCCGCGCCCTCGTGGCGCGCGCCGGCTTCGCCTGGGACGACTTGGGCTCCTGGGCCGCGCTGGGGGACGGCTCCTCGGACGCGAACGGAAACGCGACCCGGGGGCGAACGATCCTGATCGATTCGGCGGGCGTCGTCGCCTTCTCCGACGGCGGTCTAGTCGCCACCCTGGGCGTAAAAGACCTCGTGGTGGTGCGAACCGGCGACGCGACGCTCGTCGTCTCGCGGGATCGCGTGCAGGACGTTCGGGCGATCGTGGAGCGCCTGAGGAAGGAGCCCGATGGCGACGCATTCCTCTAGCGGACGGGCCCGGGGGCTCGGGCGGGCCCGGCGCCTCCGGCGGGCCCGGCGACTTGCGGGGACCCTCGCCCTGGTAGCCCTCCTGGGGGCGATCGGGTGCGCCGGAAAGGGTGCCCCTCGCCCGGCACCGGCGGACCCTGGCGCTCCCCGGGGAGGTTCCACCGTCAAGGTGCCCCCGACGGCCCCGGCGGCCGAGGCGCCCAAGGGCGCGGCGAGCCGTGCGCTGGACCCGA
>DATEND010000427.1:0-9256 GCA_035275245.1 Candidatus Eiseniibacteriota bacterium | reverse complement strand
GGGTCGATTCGATGAGGCACGGCGGCGCGCCGAAGTGGAGCTTGCCAGGGCCCCGGGCGATGCCGACTACCTGGCCAGATACGCGCTTTTGCTGGCGAGGGCCGGCGATGTCGCCAAGGCCGAGACGGTGTTGCAGCGGGTCGCGAATCATCTGCCCAATCTAGGGCACATCCATCACCCCGAGTATGACCTCGCGCGCGCTTATGCGGTTCTGGGCCGCAAGCCCGAGGCGCTCGCCTGGCTGGTGCGGGCGGCCCGCGATGGGATGCCGAATCACACTCTCTTCGCGACCGATCCATTTCTCACGAGCCTCAAGGGCTATCCTGCCTTCGAAGAGTTCCTCGGGCGCGTGAAGGTCCAGCACGACTACTATCTAGATCTGGTCGAAGGCCGCTCTAAGCCTAGCTTGTGATCCTAGGGCCTCCTGGAGCGCGCTTCAGAGTGAAAGGACGTGCAAGGATGGGAACGGACCGTAGAACTGCCATCGGACGACGCCTGAGTAGAAGTAGGTGGCGGCCAGCCGCTCATTCTAGGAAAGGAGGCAGTCATGACCCGGAGGACGCGTGTTTCCAGCGTCGCACTCAGCATGATCTTTGGGACCTTCATGTTCAGCCAGACAGGTGCTGTGGAGAGTGGCAAGTGGCCCGGCACGAAGGTTGGTGAGCCGGCTCCCAAGGTTCCAGGCATGCCGGCCGCGCTCGGGAAGAACCTGGCGAACTTCGATGACCTCGACTTTCGGGTGTACACAAACCAACAGTGGCAGGATCTCCACAAGTCCCACACCAAGGACGTCATCGTTCACTGGCCAGATGGCCACACGACGCAGGGAATCGAAAAGCACATCGAGGATCTGAAGTACATGTGGACGTTCGCTCCCGACAATCGGATCCAGGAGCATCCGATCCGTTTCGGTACCCAGGACGCTCAGTGGACTGCGGTTACAGGCTGGCTCGAAGGCACCTTCACCAAACCCATGGTTCTCGCGGACGGCAAGTCCATCGAGCCGACCGGCAAAGCCTACCGGATTCCGATGGCGACCATCGGCCATTGGAACAAGGAGGGCATCATGTTCGAGGAGTTCCTGTTTTGGGACAACGGGGAGTTCATGAAGCAAATTGGACTCGGCCAGTAAGGTTAGTAGCAGCGCTCTGAGAAGCGCTCTACTGGACCGCTAGCTCGTTCTCTGCCGTCATCGCAGACTCACCCCCTTGCGTCCCCGCGGGTTGCGCGCGCGGTCCGGGCACGGCCGTACGGCGAGAATGCGAACGTGAACGAGTAGAGGCGCTCCGCCGAACGCCCCTTTCGAGGGCATTCGAGGATCTCGATCACCTTACCAACGAGGGCGTTGATCTCGCGTATCTCTCTCGCTCCCAGCCAACCCGTACGACGCCCCGCCCACAGCGTCCGCTTCCTTCCTCGAACCACAACCCCCGGTACGAAAGCCCTCCGAAACGAGCGGTGCGCGTCGCGCAGCGCCGAACCCACGACCCTGGCAACGGCCGTCACATTCCGTGGGTCGCTCGGCTCGTATCGGAGCCGGGTTGGTCGGCCGGGCAAGTCGAACCGCTCCTGGAGCCTCCCGAGGCGGTTGCGCTCTCTCCGGGATCGGACGAGCCCCGATCGCTTCAGGATCTGAAGATGGTAGTAGAGACGGTCGCTCGATCGCCCGAGCACGTCCCCCAGCTCCAATGCCGAACAGGGCCCCATCGTCTCGAGCGCGTCGATGATTGCCTGCCGCATGGGCGACGCGAGAGCGCGGATCTGCCGGAGCTCATGGATCTCGTACATGCGGCGCCTGCCTCCAGGAAACGAGTTTGCGGCTAATTGGAAATATAGTATAATATTCAATGACAGAGTTGTCCAGTCGCACTGCAACAGCCCGCGGGGGGTGGCCGAGTGGCCCAAGATTTCCGGCAGCAACCCAAGGACCGTCCTATCAAGCGAACTATGGCGTTCAGGAACTGCTGGCAGGTCGTTGGACTGGGGCTGTTCGTACTCGGTAGCCCGCTGCTCGCGCCGTGCTCAGGGACGACCGCCGCCGCCTCCATCGATCCGACGCAACTTGTGGCGCTCGTCGACTCGGTGATCACGTCCGAAATGGCCCGCGACCGAATTCCAGGCGCGGGCTTCATCTTTGTTCAGGACGGGCGCGTGGTGTTGAAGCGCGGTTACGGCCTGGCGGACGTGGCTCGGCGCCGCCCCGTGATTCCGGACTCGACCATCTGGCGCATCGGGTCGATCTCGAAGGTCTTCACGGCGACCGCCGTCATGGAGCTCGTGGATCGTGGTCGCGTCAAGTTGGACGCGCCCGTGGATCACTACGTCCACCGTGTCCGCATCCCACAGACCTTCCCGGAGCCGGTCTCCGTTCGCGAGCTCCTCGACCACACGGCGGGATTCGACGAAATCCGCCCCGGCACCCAGGCGGCGACGCGGGACGACGTCCTACCGCTCGACCGCTTCCTGCAGGGGAAGCTGGTCCGCGTTCGTCCTCCGGGCCGTACCATCGCGTATTCGACCTACGGCATCACGCTCGCCGGTGAGCTGATCCAGGAAGTGGCGGGGATGCCGTACGAGGCGTTTTTGAGGCGCAACATCTGGAAGCCGCTCGGCATGACTCAGACGGCCATCACGGTGCCGCCGGACGGCGAATACACGGCGAAGGGCTACGAGGTTGAAGGCGATTCGCTCGTGGCGCAACGGTGGGAGTGGTATCACACGGTTCCTGCTTCGTCGGTGAACGCCACCGTCGCCGATATGGCGCGCTTCATGGAGGCACACCTGGGGCTCGGTGCCGTCAGGGGAGCGCGCATACTGAGTGAGCAGTCGGCGCGCGAGATGCAGCGGCAGCAGGTGACGATGGATCCGTCGATACCCGGCTACGGACTGGGGTTCAGCGAGGACTTCGTGGGGGATCTTCGCGTTCTCGAACACGGCGGCAACATGGCCGGCTTCAGCGCACTGATGGTGCTGGTTCCGACGGCACGGGCTGGATTCTTCGTCGTGAACCACCGGGAGGGTACAACGCTGGGCAACAACCTCAAATGGACGCTCTTGGAGCGATTCTTCCCGGAGGCACGAGTGCGGCGCCCCGTGCCTCGGGCGCTGCCGGCGCCCGACCAGGTGCGGGTCGATCGCTTTGTGGGACGCTATGCACCACTGTCATCTTGCTGGAGTTGCCAGCCCGTCCGCGTGACGGGCTTGGCGTCGGTGAGCGCGAATGCGGACGGTACCTTGCAGCTCCTCGGCGGCCGATTTATCTGGGTCGATTCGCTGCGCTTCGTCCGCGAGAGCGGGACGGGCTACATTACATTTCGTGCAGATAGTTCAGGGGAGGTTCGCGAGCTCTTCGCCGGCGGGTACTGGGGGTGGCAGAAGATCTCGGGGCAATGACGACCTGTCGGGGCCGTTGCTGCGGCGCTATCAACCCCGGCGAGGAGGCTTCTTCTTCGGTACCACGGCAGGCAGCCACTCGGCTAACCTACGACGTACCAAGCCGCGGAGGGGTGGCCGAGTGGTTTAAGGCGGCGGTCTTGAAAACCGCTGTGCTGAAAGGCACCGTGGGTTCGAATCCTACCCCCTCCGCCATTCACGCCTACGAGAGGCCATGACCGAACTGTCCGCCCAAATGCAGCGCCTCGTCGATGTGCTCCTTGGCACGTGGTCCATCACGGAGCATGTGCCCGGCGCGGCGATCCCGCGAACGGGCGAGGAGACTTGGCACGTGGGTCCTGGGGGAGCAATCATCGAGGAATATCGCTCCGCCGGTGAGTCGGGGGAGTTCCACGGCTACGGCGTGATCTGGTGGGACGACGAGGCGAAGGGCTTTCAAGCCCTCTGGTGCGACAGTTCCTCGGGCTGCCGCCTCCTGACCGAGTTGGGTCGATGGGACGGCGACCGTTTCGTGCTAGGCGACGCGCGCGATATAGATGGTAAGAAGGACATCTTCCGCGAGACCTTCTCGGATTTCAGACCAACATCTTTCACGCAGACGCTGGAAACAGGTCCTTCGCGGGACAAGCTCACCACCATCCTGACCATCCGCGCCACCCGCATCGGCCCCTGAGACGGCCGCGGGCCGCCAACTCACCGCACGTGGATGATCTTCCGCGTCTGAGAGAGAGCTCCCGCCTGGAGTCGTGACCAGTAAACCCCAGACGCGAGCGAGCCTCCTTTCAGTTCCCGTTCGTAGGTCCCCGGCGCGAGCACCTCGTTCACGAGCAGCGCGACTTCTCTGCCGTGAACATCGTACACGGCGAGCCGGACGTGATCGCGGTCGCCCGGCGGGATCGTAAAGCGAATGCTCGTGGCGGGCGTGAAGGGGTTCGGATTGCTCTGGAGGGCGAACACGCCGGGCGCCGCGTCGCCAGGCCCGGACTCCACGGAGGTGACCACCCTCGCGTACTTGACCGTCGCGTAGTCGAGCCCTGTTCCGATCCCGTCGCTCGAACCGCTCACATAGACCCCGCCGGACGGGGGGACGGCGATCGAATGCGGAGTGTCATAGAGGTTGCCCCCAGGGCCGTTGTAGCGCTCCGTCCATCGGACTGTGCCCGACGGGTCATAGGAGAGCGTGGCGAAGTCATACTGGGTGGTGGAGTTGCCATAGCTCGACCCGCTCACATAGGAGTTACCCGACGCATCGACGGCAATCGCAGTTGCCCAATCCGCGCCGGCGCCCGGGCCGTTGTAGCGGCGTACCCACATCTCCGTGCCCGCCGCGCTGTACTTGACGGTTGCGAAATCACCGGAGCTGCTGCCGGTAACGAACACGTTGCCGTTCCCGTCGATCGCGAGGGCCGCGGCATTATCGGAGTCGCTGGCAAACGCGGTCGACGGTCCGTCATATCGGCGGACCCACTGCTCCGTACCCGCGGCGTCGTACTTGATCGTCGCGTAATCGAGGTTGGTGCCGGACCCGGTGCTCCCTCCGGTTATGTAGATGTTGCCGGCCGCGTCTACGACCATCGCTGCCGGCGAATCGGAGCCGAACCCGCTGCTGTAGCTCCGCACTCACTGCTGGACCCCATTGAAGTCGTACTTGATCGTGGTGTAGCCGAGATTGCTCCGGCCCGCCACGTAGACGCCGGAAGCGTCGCAGCCGATCGCCACGGGTACGTCCTCTCCATTTCCCACATCAAATCGCCGCACCCAGAGTTCGGCGCCGGCCGCGCTGTACTTGATCGTGACGATGTCGAGGCCGGTGCCGGTCTCGACGTTGTAGCCCGTCACGTACACATTGCCCTCGTGATCGACGGCGATGTCGACACCAGCGTCTCCCTCGCCGATCGTCGTAAAGGTCTGGAACCAGAGCCGGTCGCCGGCGGCGTTGTACTTCGCCGTCAAGTAATAGAATCCGCCAGCGCTGCTCCCGGTCACGTAGACGTTGCCGGCATCGTCCGTCGTGATCGCAACGCCGGCATTCGACCCGCCTAGGTTCAACGTGCGGAGCCACTCCTGAACGCCTGCCGAGTTGTACTTGATCGTCGTGCAGTCGTTCGCGCCCGTCGTTGCCGTGGTTCCGGTTACGTAGACGTTGCCCGCGGCATCCGCGGTCATGGCATACGGAGTGTCGCCGTAAGGAGTGGGGCTGGCGTATCGTTGCACCCACTCCTGGGAGGTTTGCGCGTGGCCAGTCGAAATCGCGGACCCGAGAATCAGGAGTGCCAGGAGGGGAGTCTTCATGACGGTACCTCGTGGGTTCAATGTCGCGGAAAGTGCCCCTCGATCATACGCGCATGACACCCCAACGTGACGCTAGAACCCTCCCCTCGACCCCCCCGAAACCCGCGTGATACTCCCGCCGCTCGCACGTATCATTCCCTGCCATGGCAAACGGTGAGGCAACACTCGCTCGACTCTGGAGTTGGACCCGCCAGGCGGGCGAGATCGACTGGGACGCCGCCTACGCGGAGGCGCTGCCACGCGTCTACAACTTCTTCCGCTACCGGGTGGGGGACGGTCCGCTGGCCGAGGACCTGACCTCGGTCACCTTCGAAAAGGCGTGGCGGGCACGGGAGCAATATCGCCGGGACCGGGCCGCGTTCGGAACGTGGCTCTTCGCAGTAGCACGAAACGTGGCGGTGGACCACTTCCGGAGCCATCGGGCAACCGTCCCTCTCGAGGAGATAGAAGAACTGCCCGGGGGTCCCACGCCCGAGGACATCGCCGTACGACGCTCCGATCACGAGCGGCTGGGACGACTTCTTGCCCGGCGTTCGGACCGGGAGCGGGAGTTTCTGGCGCTGAAGTACGGGTCCGAATTCACGAACCGAGAGATCGCCCGCATGATGGGCCTCAGCGAATCGAACGTCGGCACGATCCTCCACCGTGCGGTGGAGGCGCTTCGAGCCGACTGGGATAGATAAAGGAGCCTGACGATGGATGATCGGATGCTTGACGAGTACCGGCGCGAGCCCGACCCCCGGTTCGCGAGCGAGCTGCGGGACCGCCTCCGCCGGCTGGAGCGCCGCGCGTTCCCGTCCCGCCGCGCAACCCGGATCTTCGCCGCGGTAGCGGCGGCCGCGGCCATCACGGTGGTCTTCGCCGTGCCGTCGGTCCGCGTCTCGGCCCAGGCCGTCCTCGACGTCTTCCGCGTGAAGCGCTTCGCCGCGGTCGAATTCAAGGAGTCGCGGCGTGACCTCCTCGCTTCGATCGACAAGGAGCGCGGCTTTCTGGTCTTCGATCAGCAGGAAAAGGTTCTCGATCCGGGTCCCCCGACCTACGTCGCCTCGCGCGAGGCGGCGACGGCGAAAGCCGGATTCGAGGTGAGCACCCCGTCGTTCCTGCCTCCCGGGATGGCCGCCGACAGCGTCTTCGTCCAGGGAGAAGCGGCGGCGCGAATGGCCGTCAGCGAGTCGAAGCTCCGTTCGCTCCTGGAACGGCTGGACCTCAAGGACGTGACGGTGCCCGCCGGGCTCGACGGTCATTGGGTCGAGCTCCGGAAGCCGCCGGTCGTGATGCAGCGCTTCAAGTCGGAACGGCGGCGCGCGATGTTCCTTCAGGCGCCGAGCCCCGAAGTCACGCTCCCGGCCGGGTGGAACCTGACGCAGTTGGGGGAGATCGGGCTCCGCATCCTCGGGCTCGATGCGAGGGCCGCCAAGCGAATCGCCAAGGCGACCGACTGGCGGAGCACGCTTCTCGTGCCGCTGCCCATGAACGCGACATCGTTCCGTCAGGTCACCGTGCGCGGGCAGTCGGGCCTCCTGATCATGACGACCGGCGAGCCGGCCGCCGACGGGAAGCGCCACCGCGAGAAGACCATCCTCATGTGGTCCGCGGGAGACCGGATCTTCTTCCTGCAGGGCGACCTCGACGGCAAGGAGCTGGTGCGAATGGCGGAGTCCGTTTCCTAGACACTTCATGCCCGAATTCGTAATCGAGGCGCGCGGGCTGCGAAAGCAGTTCGGCGCGAAGACCGCGGTGGAGGACCTCTCCCTGGCTGTGGGCCGGGGAGAGGTCTTCGGTTTCCTCGGGCCGAACGGGGCAGGGAAGTCGACGACGATCAAGATGCTTCTGGGACTCGTGGCCCCGACGTGGGGATCGGCGAACGTCCTTGGCGCGCCGATCGGGGACCGCGCCGTGCGCGCCCGGCTCGGATTCCTCCCCGAGCACTTCCGCTTTCAGGAGTGGCTGACCGGCCGCGAGCTGCTTCAGTTCCACGCGCGCCTCTTGGGATGGTCGCCTCGGGAATGGGCTTCGCGCATCGAGGCCCTCCTGTCACGCGTCGATCTCGTCGACGCCGCAAGCCGGCCGGTCCGCACCTATTCGAAGGGGATGATGCAGCGTGTCGGTCTCGCACAGGCGCTCCTGGGCGATCCGGAGATCGTCTTCCTCGACGAGCCGACGTCAGGTCTCGACCCGCTCGGGCGGTTGCTGGTTCGCGACGTGATCCACGAACTTCGCGATCGGGGTACGACGGTATTCCTCAACTCGCATCTGCTCGGGGAGGTCGAAGCCACGTGTACTCGCGTGGCCTTCGTGAAAGCAGGGCGGACCGTCCACGAAATGAGCCTGGCCGACGAAGACGGGAAGGTGGAGGTCCTCCTCCGGGTTGGCGCGTTCCCGGGTGACGTTCGCGCCGCGATCGCGGGATGGGGGCGGATCGTCGACGGCGCCGCGGCCGCGACGACGGGGATCGGCGGCGCGCCACCCATCGAGCGAATTCGCGTCGTGATCGACGACGAGACCCGCGTCCCCGAGCTTGCGCGGGCGATCGTGGAACGGGGAATTCCACTCTATGAGATGAAAGTCGCTCGAAAGTCGCTCGAGGAGTGGTTCCTCGATGTCATGGGCGACGAGGGACGGCCGGGATGACGCGCGCGGGCCGCGGATTCATCGCGATCGCGCACCTGACGCTTCACGAGGCGCTGCGGCGCCGCATCCTCCTCGCGGCGCTCATCGCGGGCGCGGCCTTTCTCGTGCTCTACGGGTTGGGTCTCTTTGCCTTGGTCAAGGACATGGGAGGGGATCCCAAGACCACGCTCCTCGAGCGGCGCGTGGCGTTGAACATGGTGACCCTGGCCGGTCTCTACGCGGCCAACCTCCTCGTGGTCCTCATGTCCGTGCTCCTTCCCGTCGACACGCTCTCGGGGGAGATCGGTTCCGGCGTGATGCAAACGCTCGCCGTGCGTCCGATCCGCCGCCGCGACATCGTCCTCGGCAAGTGGCTCGGGCACTGGGTGGTGATGGCGTCGTATCTCGCGCTCCTCTTCGGCGGGGTACTCGCGCTGAGCGCCATAATCGGGCACTTCACCCCGCCCCGAATCGAGGCGGGTCTCCCGCTCGTCCTTCTGGAAGGGACGGTCATCCTCACGATCTCGATCGCGGGTGGCACACGCCTCGCCACGGTTACCAACGGGATGCTCGCCTTCGGGCTCTTCGGCCTCGCGTTCATCGCGAATTGGATGGAGCAGATCGGCACCGCGCTCGGAAACCAGGCCGCGCAACAAATCGGAACGATCGTGAGCCTGCTCATGCCGAGCGAATCGCTCTGGCAGATGGCCGCATCGCAGATGCAGCCGGCAATTCTTCGCGAGCTGGGTGACTCGCCCTTCTCGCCGTTCTCCGTCGCGTCGCCCGCAATGATTTGGTGGGCGGCCGGCTACATCGTCGTGGTGCTCGCGATCGGCGTGCGATCGTTCGAGCGGAGGGCGCTCTAAGAAGCGTGCCCCGCGCGATGCTCCGCGCGGGGCACGACCATCCGCATCCAAGCGAAACCGTAGACCGCTTTAGAAATATCCCGTCAGGTGAATCC
>DATEND010000426.1:0-6476 GCA_035275245.1 Candidatus Eiseniibacteriota bacterium | reverse complement strand
GCCCGACCCCGCCGACTTGGGAAACGGGAACGTGGTCGGGAGCACGGCGCCCTTCGCGCTCGCGCGAAGCTGCCAGTCAACGCCCAGCTTCTCGTCATCGCCGAGCACGGTCTCCACGAGCTTCGCCTCGATGGCCACGAGCCGTGGCCGCTTGTCGATCTCGGCCAGGACGGCCGCGACCTGCGCCACGCGAGCCGGCGTGTCCGTCACGATGAGCGCGTTCGAGCGCGCCCCGTTTTCCGATGAGATGAGGGCGCCGGGCGCCGTCGATCCGCCGCCGCGTCCCGAGAACGGCTCGGCCGATCCCCGGGCGCTCAATACCTTGAGCACGGCGCCGGACGCCGCCATGGGATCGATGTAGCGGAGCGGAAAGACGCGCGACTCGAGCCCGGCCGCGTTCACGACGAGGACGTTCTCGTTCAGTCGATAATCGCAGCCGGTGGCTTCCGCGACGAAGGCCACCGCTTCCGGAAATGTCACGTTCGAGAGATTCGCCGTCAGCGTCCCGGAGACGTCCTTCCCCACGACCAAGTTCATCCCGAACTGCGAAGCGATCAGACGAAGGGCGTCTTGAGCACGGGCATCCTTGAAGTTGAACGAAGCTCTTCCTTGTGGCTGGGCCGGCACGTTGGGAGGCGCCGCGGCGACCGCGACGGCCAGAACGAGCGCGGCGATGACCCGCTTCATGACCCGTCTCCTCTGAGCGTGAGCGTCGTCACGGTTCCGTTGTCGAGCAACAGCACCGAGCGTGTTCCGATTTGAAGCACCTCGCGAGCGCCGATGCGCTCGCCTTCGCGATAGACTTCACCGTTGATGAGCGCGGTCCGGCCGGCCGGGCCGTTCATCACGCCTTGTAGATAAAGGCCCGTCGCCTGCGGCGCGGGGCGTCCACGCTGCGATGACCGGGCGCTTCCCGATGCACCCGCCGGCAGCGCGCCGAATCGGCTCGCGAACGGATCGCGGCCCCATCCGGAATCCGTCGGCGTCGACGACCCTTCTTTCAGCCCGGGGTTGACGGCGACCGCCGGCGCGGGAGAGCCGCCGGCCGCGTTCGCTTTCGCCCGAAGCGCGCGCTCGCGCTCGTCCAGCGACTGGATCCAGAAGAGCGTGGCCACGAGGAACGCGACGAGGACGTAGGTCCTCGGGTTCATCCCCCGCTTCAGTTGCCCGCGCAGCCAGTCCATCGAGATCCCGTCTCCGTCAGGGTGTGCCGTAGAGCCAGATCGTCACGTCCGCCGCGAGCTCTGGATAGCTCGGCGCGTTGTATTGAAGCGCCACGCCGCGCACGACCACGAGCTGGTCCATCGCCTCGACTTCGCGCAAGTACTCGCCGAGGTTTCGATACGTCGCGTAGAAACGAAACTTCAACTCGGAGCGGCGGTACGTGACCGCCTCTCCGCGCGAATCGGTCACCGTTTCGTCGGTCAGCACCCCGACCGGCTGGATCAGCTCCGTTCCCACCTTCCACCGGTCCGCGATCGGCGTCACCTCGCGAAAGAACGCGGCGACCATTTCCCGCGCGGGCCGCGCGCGACGAGAAGCGAACTGCGACGCGTCCTCGCCGGGATGCGCCGCCTTCCACGCCTCCAGGTCTTGAAGCCCCCGCGAGAGGTCCGCGAGATCCGCTTGGAGCCGGTCCTGCTCCGCACGAAGCGCCTTGGCTTCCCGGTCCTTGGGGTCGACGTAAACCGCGCGCGTCACCCCGACCGACGCCAGGAGGAGCGCCAAGATCAAGACGTGCCCCAGAAACGGCTGTCTTAGCGCCGCGCTCACCCGTTCCGCCTACTCCGCGATCCGTGCGGTGAGGGTGAAGCTGCTCATGGTTGCGGTCACTGTCTGGCATCCCTCCAGCCGGACCTGATCGAGCACCGGCGACTGTGCGAGCGACTGCATCAGCGTTCCGAGCACCTTCTCCGGCCGGTCGGTCCTCGTGTCGAGGAGACCGATCAGACGAACCTCGCGACTCGGGACTTGCGGCTGCGCTTCCGGCGTCGCGGGTGCGGCCGCCACCCGCGGCTCCGACACCTCGAAGCCCGTGAGCCGTACGTTCTCCCCGACCCGGTGGCTCAGGTCGCGAAGCACGTACGACCAGAGAACCTGGCCTCCCGACAGGCGGGCCAAGAGGTCGTGAAGCCGCGTTTCCTCCTCGCGCGCCGCGCGAAACCGGCGAAGCGCCTCTGCGCGCGGCGCCAGCTCCTCGAGGCTCGACTTGAGCATCCCGACGCGCTGCCGCTCGCGAAGGACCGTCACCTCCGCGGGAAGCGAGACGGAAAGAAGCAGGACCAGGGCGGCCAAGGCGGCGACCTTCTGCGGCACCGCTTGGGCCACGCGGTAGCCGGTTCCGACCCCCGCGGGGGTCAGGAAATTGATGACGTCGCGGCCGACCAGCGCCAATCCCAAGCCAAGATCGCTGGCCGTGGTCGTTTCCGACCCTTCCTTCGATCGCGGCACGATTCGTCCGGAAAGATCGGCCCGCACGACGGGGATCTTGAGAACGCCCGCCAGGTATTCGGGGAGGTTCTTGACCCGCGCTCCCTCCCCCAGAAGGACCACTTGGGAGACCGATTCGCCCAGGAACTGCTCGTTCAGGTAGTCGAACGAGTTCCAGAGCTCGCGGACGAGGCGCTCGAGCGTCGGCCGGAGCATGACCGAGACCGCGGAGAGGGGGATCCGGCCCGAGGCCAGGGCCTCTTCCGCCCCGTAGGGAATCCCGTGGGCCCTCTTGAGCGCCTCGGCCTCCTCCTGAGAGAGCTCGACGAGGCCTTGCCCGGGAACGACGATGGACCGAAGCGCGTCCGTGAGCGTGGCGCCGCCGATGCCGAATTCGCGCGAGAACCGGATCTCCCGTCCCTTGAAGACCATGATGTGGCTGTCGGCGGCCCCCATGTCGAGGTAGGCGACCACGCGGTCCGCGTTCGTCTCGCGCGCCGCGTGGAGCAACGCGTGGAGCCCGACCGGACGCAGCGTGATGCAGACGGGCTTGAGTCCCGCCTCGACCATCGCCTCCTGCGCTTCCTCGACGCGTCGCCGGTGCGCGATCGTGACGAGGAGGTCGAGCGCTGTCGCGCCGGCGGTCTCCGTTCGATCGAGGATCTCGTAGCGGATCTCGGCCTCGTCGATCGAGAAATTGACGTGCTTCCGGCATTCGAGCGTGAGCGCCGGAAGGATGTCGGCGCGCTTCATGTCCGGAAGCGTGAGCCGCCGGACGACCACGTCCGGGCCGGACACCGCGGCCACGGACTGGCGCCCCCGAAGCCCATGGGTCTGGACGAGCTCGCGCAGGGCCGCGTGGGCGGCCGCTCGCCTCTCAGCCGGACGGCCGTCGTTCGGCCCGAGGACGCGCTCGGCGGCATCGACCCGCGTGATCGTCGAGCCGCGTCGGATGACGTGCACGATCTTCACGGAGTGCTCGCTTATGTCCACGCCCACGAGGTCCGGCCAGGACGTCGCGAGGTACGACCGGGCGAGGGACGTAACGCGGTCGAGCGCCTTCGGGCCGCGGATCTTGGTCTCGGCCAGGTCGAGCCACCACTGTTGCGAGCGATTGCCGTCCATGAGCGTCTCCTCTAGCTCCTCGTTTCGATCCAGGCCACAACCGAGAGGGCCCCGGTCACCTTCCGGATTCGGTGATTGTTCTTGTCGCCGATGTAGTAGGTGCCGGTCGACGCGATCGCGATGCCGCGCGGCCGGTTGAATTGCGCGGCCGTCGCGGAGCCGCCGTCCCCCGCGAATCCCGCCGCGCCCGTGCCCGCGATCGTCGTGATGGTTCCGGATCCGGCCTGCACGCGGCGGATCGCGTGATTGCCCGTGTCGGCGATGTAGATGTCGCCCGAGGGGGCCAGGTGGACCGCCTCGGGCCCGTCGAGCGTGGCCGCGGTGGCCGGGCCGCCGTTCCCGGTGTAGCCCACGACCCCTGTTCCGGCGACCGTCGTGATGATCCCCGTGAGCGCGGCGATCTTCCGGATCACGTTGTTGCCCGCGTCGGCGACGTAGATATCGCCGTTCGTGTGAAGGTGGATCCCCTGCGGCGTCCGAAGGCGCGCCAGGAGCGCCGAACCGCCGTCGCCCGTGTAACCCTGCGTGCCGGTCCCCGCGAACGTCGTGATCACACCGGTCAGCGCGATCACGCGGCGAATCTTGTGGTTCGAGCGGTCTCCGACGTAGAAGTCGCCGTTCGCGGCGACCGCGATGCCGCGCGGGGAATTGAGCTTCGCGGCCGTTGCGGCCCCGCCGTCCCCGCTCGAGCCGGGATTCCCCGACCCCGCGACCGTGGTGATCGTTCCGCTCGCGGCAATCACCTTTCGAATGGCGTGATTCGCGGTATCGGCAATATAGAGGTCGCCGTTCGCCAGGACCGCGACGTCCTCGGGAAACGAGAGCCTGGCCGCGGTCGCGGCGCCGCCGTCCCCCGAGTACCCGGGGCTTCCAGTGCCGGCGACGGTCGAGATCACGCCGGTCACGAACGAGACGCGCCGGATCACGTGATTGTCGGAGTCCGCGATATAGAGATCGCCGTTCGGGGCCACCGCGACGCCCTCCGGATTCTTGAGGCGTGCGGCGGTCGCGGCCCCCCCGTCGCCGGTGTAGCCGACGGTGCCGTTTCCGGCGTAGGTCGTGATCATGCCCGGCGCGACGTGCACTTGGATGGCGCGCCGCGCGTCCCCGACCACGCCGGTCGCGACGACGCGCAGCTGGCCCGATGGAAGCGGTTGCCCCTTCTCGTCGACCGCGTCGGGGGGAGCGACGAAGAAGTAGCCCCTCCCCACGTTCTTGCCGGGGGACGGAAGCCCCCCCCACGAGGGATTGGCCGTGAGCTTGAGCACGGCGTATTCCACGCCGGCGTGCGCCGCGTAGAACGCCTGATTCGATCGAACGTGGTTCACGGAGAGATCGGAGTCCTCGACCACGATCGAGACCAAGGCGAGTCCGAGCGTCAGGAGGACGAGGATCGCGCCGACCGCGAGCACGATCGAGAAGCCGGCGTCGGGGCGCGGACGCGCGGCGACTTCGGCCGGCAAGACGCGGGCGCCGGTCACAGGGACCTCACGAAGGCGGCGCCGATCGCGTCCACCGACTGGCCGTCCTTGGCCAGGCGAAGTCGCACCGAGACGCGCCAAATGTCGGTCGTGCTGGGCGAGGTGACGGGGACCGCGGCCGTGCCGTCGGCCTTCCAGTAAGAGAACGCCAGCGAATCGACCCCCGCGGCGAGCGTCACCGGGGTCCCGTTCTTGGTGTAGAGGAGCGGGTCGCCCTTGACGCCGCTCCACGAGAACGAGACCGCCGCCGTATCGCGATCGACGAACGCGAACGTCCGCGCCGCCGCCGTCGTGACGCTCGTCGGGCTCAGCACGCGCTTCAGCTCGCGGGCCATGCGCTCCTCGGCATATCGGGCCTCCTGCAGCATCCCCTTCTCCGCGTCGATGAACTGGTACGATTTCACGGCCTCGATGAACATTCCGGTGAAGACAAAAGCCGCGATCGAGACGACCACGATGACGATCGTCAGCTCCGCCAGCGAAACGCCCGACTCCCCGCGATCGGGGCGATCGGGCCGAGCGGGCCGGTTCAGTACGACGTGAACCATGTCGTCATCGTCACCGGCGGGATGTTCGCGCACGTCACGGTCACCGTGGCGGTGCGGAACGTCACGCCGTCGTAGAGCGAATCGGGAGCGAACGAGACGCTCCGGCTGTAACCGGGAAAGACCGACACCGGGTTCTCGGCCGGGTAGTTCGCCGCGATCAGGTACGAGAAGCCCCGCGACGGAGAGTTCTTGTCGGCCGTCAGCTCCTCCATCTTCGACTGCGCGAGCTGGGCGGCGATCATCGCGTTCCGCGCGTCCCCGGAGCGGATCGACGTGTTGGCGAAGAGCATGCCGAGCGGGAGCACCGCCACCGCGGCGATGACAACGATCAGCACGACCTCGACGAGCGTGAACCCGGCGTCGTGACGTTTCATCGCACCGTCACCTTCCCCGTGCCCGGCGCCACCTCGACCGTGTCCACGAGCCCGCCGCACGTGAGCACGATGCGGCCCGTCGAGGCGATGTCGACGCCCGCCGTGTCCCGGGGCACGCCGAAGTAGTCGAACTTCACGCCGGGGGTGGTTCCGAACGCGGCCGAGACGATCGTCACGCCCTTGAATTCGGCCCGCCGCGTGAAGTCCACCGACAAAGCCTTCGCGCGATCGGCCGGATCGACGGCTGCGGTCGCGGGCGTCGGCGCGAAGACGGTGTAGTTCTGCGCGGCCGCGTCGAAGAGGAGCCCGTGGACCACGCGCGTGCCGATCGAGCGGTTCTGGGCGTAGCGAAGGTCGGCCGCGACGCGGCGCGCCGCGGCATCCAGCTTGATCTCGGACGTCACGGTCAGCTTCGGGTAGGCGACCCACGCCAGGATTCCCATGATCGTGATCACGATGATCAGCTCGATGAGCGAGAAGCCGGCCTCCGGTCGCGTCCTCATCCCAGCACCTCCTCG
>DATEND010000425.1:0-2556 GCA_035275245.1 Candidatus Eiseniibacteriota bacterium | reverse complement strand
CGGCGGCGAGCGCCGCGTCATAGGCCGCCACGACCCCGTGCGGGTCTTGAGACTCGAGGATGGGACGTCCGACTACCACGTAGTCGGCCCCGCGGACGAACGCCTCGGGAAGCGAGAGCGTCCGCTTCTGATCGTGGGCGGGATCGTTCGGACCGCGGATGCCTGGCGTGACGATGAGGAAGGGCGACGGATTCGTCATTCGAAGCGCGTGAATCTCGCGCGGCGAGGCGACCACGCCGTCGACGCCGGCCTCTTCGCAGACGGCGGCGAGCGCGATCACTTTCTCTTCGACGTCCGTCTTCGGGTTCCAGAGCGGCGGAATCTCCGTCCCCGCGAGGCTGGTCAGCATCGTCACGCCGAGGACGCGCGGGGTGCCGGCCAGATATCGCGCCGCGGCCGCGGCGCTCTTCAGCATCTCGGGCCCACCCGACGCGTGCACCGTCAGGAACGAGATCGGCAGCCCCTCCAGGGCGCGGATCGCCTTCTCCACCGTTGCCGGAATGTCGTGGAGCTTGAGGTCGAGCATGACGCGCTTTTGACGATCGGCGAGCGCCAGAACGGCGTCGCGCCCTGCCGCGCAGAAGAGCTGGAGCCCGATCTTGTACCAGAGCACCGACTCGCCGATCCGGTCGACGTGACCCATCGCCGATTTCAGATCCGGCTGATCCAGCGCCACGATGAGCCGCTCGCGAACCGATGCGGCCGGTGTCCCCTCCGTCCCGTTCGTCATCTGCCTCCTCTCTGCCCCGTTCGGCGTTCGGAGCGACCGGCGCGAATGACGCCGCGACCCTCCGGAACCTCCAGGGCTCCGATCACCGCGTCCACCGAGGACGCGCCCATTTGCTTGAGATAATCCGCGAGGCCGTCGACGCACGCTTCGGCGAGCGAGGGATCGGCGAAGAGCGCCGTCCCCACCTGCACCGCCGTCGATCCGGCCAGGAGAAATTCGATCGCGTCGGCCGGGCGAGCGATTCCGCCCATTCCGACCACGGGAATGTCGACCGCCTGTGCCACCTCCCACGTCTTGGCGAGCGCCAGCGGCTTGATCGCGGGCCCTGAGAGTCCGCCCAGGACGGTACCCAGGATGGGGCGGCGCGTTCGGGAGTCGATGGCCATGCCGATGAACGTGTTCACGAGCGAGACCGCGTCGGCGCCGCAGTCGGCGCAGGCTTCCGCGATCTCGCCGATGCGGGTCACGTTCGGCGTGAGCTTCGCGATCAATGGAAGGTCGGTGAGCGGCCGAATCGCGGTCATGACCTCGCGCGCCATCCCGGCGTCGGTCGAGTACTTGAGGCCGTGCGGGCCGACATTCGGGCAGGAGATGTTGACCTCGATCGCATGCGCCGCGCCGCTTCGGGACACGCCCTCGACCAGCTCGCAGAATTCGCGCGTGTCCTCGCCTTCCACCGACACGATCACGGCGCAGGGGAGTTCGCGCAGAACCGGAACCTTGGCCTCGAGGAATCCTTCGAGCCCAGGGTTCTCGATTCCGATCGAGTTCAACATTCCCGACGCGACCTCGACGACCCGGGGCGGCGGATTCCCGGCACGCGCGCGACGCGTCACGGTCTTCGTGACGATGCCGCCGATCGCCTCGAGATCGACCAGGCGCTCGTAATCCTGCCCGTAGCCGATGATCCCCGAGGCCACGAGAATCGGGTTCCGGAGCGTGAGCGAACCGATCTGCACTTCGAGGGAGGGCTTCATGGCAGCCGCGCCCAGTCGACGATCGTCGCGTCCATGACCGGGCCCTCCACGCACATCGCCGGATACCGCCCGTTTCCGCTCGCGCTCCGAAGCGGGACCGGGCAGCCGCGGCACGCGCCGACGGCGCAGGCCATCGGGCCCTCGAGCGACGCCTCGCACCGAATTCCCGTGGCGCGGGCGAAGTCGGCCACCTCGTGGAGCAGGCCGTGCGGGCCGCACGTGAAGATCTCGGCCGTCAACGCCGTGTGCTCCCCTCGTTCGCACTCGCGCTTCAAGAGGTCGAGCACGCTGCCCTTGTACCCGACCGATCCGTCGTCCGTGGCCAGGTGGAGCCGCCCGCCCTTGATCTCACGGACGCCGTAGAGCTCGGCCTTCGAGCGCGCGCCGAACAGGAACAGGAACGGGCGCTTCTTGTCCCGGAGGTACCGGCTCAGGAAGAGAAGCGGCGCCACCCCGCGACCGCCGGCCACCAGGATCGGCAGCCGGCGCGGGCGCGGATCGAAGCCGACGCCGAGCGGACCGATCAGGTCGAGCCGGCACCCCTTCGGCTGGGAGGCTAGGATTCGCGATCCACGGCCCACGACCGAGAAATAGATTCGCACCGCGCGGGTGCCGCTCCGGTTCACGAAGCCCTCGAGGCTGTAGGGCCGGCGCAGGAGCGGCTCCCCTTCGGGCGAAATTCGGAGGTGGACGAACTGTCCGGGCCGCGGTGTGGCGAACCCACGGGGAACGGTGAGCGTCAAAAGATGATTGCCCTTCGAGAGCTCGCGGTTCTCGAGCACGGTGCAGGCGACGAGGTTCATCGGGAAGGCGTGATGTAGATCGTGCCGGCGGTGTCCGCGGGCTCGG
>DATEND010000424.1:0-12134 GCA_035275245.1 Candidatus Eiseniibacteriota bacterium | reverse complement strand
GGGGAGACTCGAAAGAGTCTCCCCCCACTCATTTTGTACGGTAAACTCACCCGCTCATGATTGCCGCCATCGACCTGGAAGGGGTGCTGGCCCCGGAGATTTGGCCCCATCTGGGGGACGAGCTCGGCATTCCCGAGCTCCATCTCACGACGCGCGATACCGCGGACTTCGAGGACCTGATGCAGCAGCGGGTCGCCGCGTTGAACCGGTCGGAAGTCACGCTCAAGCAGGTACAGGCCGTGGCCCACAAGATCCCGCCGTATCTAGGGTCGCGGGAATTCCTCAAGCGGATCCGCCGGCACTGCCAGGTCATGATCATCTCGGACACGTTTCACGAATTTGCCGAGCCGATGGTGGAACACCTGGGCGGGTTCAACCTCTTCGCCAACCGCTTCGAGACCGATCGCGCCGGCCGGATCGTCGGGTGGAAGCTTCGGATCCGGGGCCGGAAGGCGATGGTGATCGATGGGATGCGGCACGCCGGCTTCAAGGTGATCGGGATGGGGGACAGCTTGAACGACCTCACCCTGCTCCAGTCCGCCGACTATCCGGTCCTCATGAGGCCGGTTCCGGTCCTGCGCCAGGAGCTTCCGAACGCTCCGGTCGTGGAGACCCTGGACCAGGCGCTCGTCTGCTTCCTCGATATCTTCCGGAAGAACGGGAGCGACCTGTAAGTCATTATATTGGAATATATTGAGACTTTGAGTGCCGCCCGCCCCGCCACGCCGTCGGGCGTTGACGGGTCGGAACGATGTCTGGTAGCGTAGATTGGCTGGGCCGGTTTGGAGCCGCCGCGTGCCTTGTTTCTCGCGGGGGCCTTTTCGTTTGGAGGGTGGGAGCACATGTCGGTTCGAGTGATCGTCGGCGCCCAGTGGGGCGATGAAGGCAAAGGAAAAATCGTCGACCTCCTGAGCGAGGGAGCCGACGTCGTGGCGCGTTATCAGGGCGGCCCGAACGCCGGCCACACGGTTTGTTTCGGGGGGAAGACGTTCGTCCTGCACCTGATCCCCTCGGGGATCCTCCGTCCGCGTACGCTCTGCTACATCGGGAACGGCGTCGTGCTCGACCCGGCGGCGCTGCGCGAGGAGCGGGAGTCCCTGGTGAAGGGCGGCATCGATCCGACGGGGCGGCTTTTCGTCTCGGGGCTGACGCACGTCATCCTCCCGGACCACCGGGTCATCGAGAAGCACGGGGAGTCGACCGGCAAGGCGATCGGAACCACCGGCCGCGGAATCGGGCCGGCCTACACGGACAAGGCGGGTCGGGTCGGAATGCGCGTCGTGGATCTTCTCGACCCGGCGATTCGGGAGGAGCGGATCCGCGGTCTCCGCGATCGCACGCTCAAGCTCGTGGGGCCCGATGCGCCCGTGAAGCCGATCGCCGAGATCCTGGACGGCGCGGCTCGCGACGCGGAAATGCTCCGTCCGCTGGTCGTCAACGTCTCGCTCGAAGTGAACAACGCCATCAAGGCCGGCAAGCGAGTGCTTCTCGAGGGAGCGCAGGGCACGCACCTGGACATCGACCATGGCACGTACCCGTACGTGACCTCGTCCAGCGCCACGTCCGGCGGCGCATGCACTGGCGTCGGCGTCGGGCCGACCCTGATCACGGACGTCATCGGCGTGGCGAAGGCGTACGCGACGCGCGTCGGCAACGGCCCCTTCCCGTCGGAGCTGGAAGGCGAGCTCGCGCAGAAGTTGCGCGAGGAGGGAAACGAGTACGGCGCGACGACCGGCCGTCCGCGACGCTGCGGCTGGTTCGACGTGGTCGCGATCCGGCATGCCGCGCGCGTGAACGGGATCACCCAACTCGTCATCACCAAGCTCGACGTGCTCGATTCGCTCGGCGAGGTTCGCGTCGTCACGGCCTATGAAGTCGAGGGCCGGCGCGTCGCCGAGATGCCCGAGTCGCTGTCCGAGCTCGAGGCCGCGAAGCCCGTGCTCGAGAATTTCCAGGGCTGGGAAGAGCCGACGGCGGGCGCCCGGCACTGGGAGGATCTGCCGCCCGAGGCACGACGGTACCTGGACCGGCTGGAAGAGCTCGCGGGCGTGCCGATTCGCCTCGTCTCCGTTGGATCCGGACGGGACGAGAATGTCGAGCGCCCGGCCTCGAAGCGAACCGCCCCGGCGATCGGAAGATAGCCCCGGTCGTCCGCGGTTCGTCCGTCGCGTCCAATCCACCTTGAATTTCCGTAACAAGCGTTCTCGGTGAACGCTTGGAATCGCTTTGAAAAAATCGATTGCATTTCAAAGCTAGGGATCGTACGATTCGCATCGATGGGCTCACGCACGAACGGAACGATCTCGAAGCCGACCCATCTCCGAGCACTGGCCTCTCCGGTGCGCCAGGAGCTGGTCGATCTCTTGGTGCGCACGGGCCCGGCGTCCGCTGCCGAGCTCGGGCGACTGATCCAGCGCCCCGCGGATGGCCTCTACTACCACCTTCGCGCGCTTCAGCGGGTGGGGCTCGTGTCCTCGGCGGGAATTCGCGCGCAGGAGGGGCGCCGGGAGGAACTGTTTCGAGCCGTCCATCGACAACCGACCCTGCGCCACGATCCGTCTCCCGGGGGCAACTCGCCGGGAGTCATCGGGATCGTTTCCTCGATGCTGCGTCTCGGGATCCGCGACTTCAAGAAGGGGGCGGCGTCCCCCGACGTTCGCACGCACGGGCCGAAGCGCGAGCTCTGGGCGCTTCGCGTGACCGGGTGGCTTACGCCGTCGGAACTCGCGGAGGCGAACCGACAGATCCGCACGCTCCACGAAGTACCCGGCAAGCGGAGCCCGAAGGGGAAACTCTACGGCATCACCATCCTCTTAACGCCGCTGGAACACCGCGGTCGGAAGAAACAGCGGAAGTCCCGTTCGCCTCGAAGGAACGGCCAATGACTCGCACTCTCGAAACCCGCGGAACCGGGCGCGCGTATTCCCTGCGTCGTCCGGATCTTCTCATCCCACTTGCAGGAGAATCGAAATGCTCTCCACCCGCGCCCTAATCAAGGTGTATCCCGGCCCCGTCACGGCGTTGAACGGGATCGATCTCGACGTGGCCCCCGGGATGTACGGACTTCTCGGCCCGAACGGCGCGGGGAAGTCCACTTTCATGAAAATTCTCGCCGGGCTCCTCGAGCCGACGTCGGGAACCGTCACGCTCGACGGCGAGGACATCGCGCGATCTCCGGAACGCGTCTGGCCGCGCCTCGGATACTTGCCGCAGGAATTTGGCTTCTATCCGCACCTGACGGGCGAGGCGATGCTGTCGCATCTTTTGGAGCTGAAGGGGGTCGACGCGCCGGGCGGACGGAAGAAGCTCGTCCGTGACCTGCTCGAGCGGGTGAACCTAACGTTCGCGGCCAAGCGCGCGGTGAAGGGCTACTCGGGCGGCATGCGGCAGCGTCTCGGCATCGCGCAGGCGATCGCGGGGAACCCGCGCCTCATCATCGTCGACGAGCCGACCGCGGGACTCGACCCCGAAGAGCGGCTCCGTTTCTATCAGCTCCTCTCCGAGCTCGCGGCCGATCGAATCGTGCTCCTCTCGACGCACATCGTCGAGGACGTCGCGGTTCTCTGCCCGCGCTTCGCGGTGATCCGCGCCGGGCGGCTCCTCGCGGTCACGACGCCCACGGAGGCCCGCGCCTCGATCCACGGCCGCATGTACGAGGGAACGGTCGCGGTCGGTGATCTGCCCGCGCTTCGCGCCGAGCGGATGGTGACGCAGGTCGTGCTGGTCGAAGGGCGGAATCGCGCGCGTCTCTACGAGCCGGACGGGGCGCCGCCCGCCGGTTTCGAGCGCACGCCCGCGACGCTCGAGGACGCCTATCTGGTCCTCATGCGGCTCGGCGCGTTGCCGGGACGTGCGGGGGTCGTGGCCGCGGCGGCCGCGGTCGCCCCGGCAGACCCGGCCGCCGCGATCGCCCCGGCCTCTTCGGGAGCCGCGCAATGAACCCCCGCAGGCTGGGCGCGACCTTCAGCATCGAATTCTGGCACTCCTTCCGCCGCCCGCTCTTCATCATCCTGGCCTTCCTGCTCCTCTTGATGGCCTTCGGGCTCTCGAGCGGAAAGATGCAGATCGCCTCCGGTGACACGTCGGTCGGCGGCCTCAAGGCGTGGATCACGTCGGAATTCGCGCAGACACAGACCATGACGTATCTCACGCTCCTCATCTTCGCGTTCTTCATCGCGATCGCCTCGGGTCTCATCCTGCTCAAGGACCGCGAGTCGAAGGTGGACGTCCTCCTTCATTCGACCCCGCTCACCGCAGGGGAGTACGTGTGGGGCCGCTTCCTTGCCGTCATGTCGGGCTTCGTCGGCCTGATGGTCCTCTGGGCGATGGCGAGCGCCTTTTTCAATCACGCCGTCCCGAACGGCGGCGCCCAGGAGATCCGCGGCCCCTTCGTCCTCGGAAACTATCTCAAGCCGGTGCTCTTGATCGGGCTCCCGTTTCTGCTCTTCTACGGCGGCGTTTCCCTCTACGTCGGCGAGAAGACCCGAAACCCGGTGCTCGTGTTCGTCCTGCCGATCGCGACGATGCTCCTCTTTGGATTCTTTCTCTGGGAGTGGTCGCCCTCGTGGCTCGACCCGACGATCAACAAGGTCCTCCAGGTCGTCGATCCCGCAGGATTCCGCTGGCTGAACGAGACGCACTTGAAGGTGGATCGGGGCGTCGAGTACTACAATTCGAGCCCCGTCCCGCTCGACGGAATCTTCTGGCTGAATCGCGCCTGGCTCATCCTTCTCGGCATCGGTGGCGTGCTCCTGACCCAGCGCTCGGTGGCGGCCTCGCTCAAGGGCGAGCGTGTGAAGCGCGGCGCGCGAGTCGGGGCGCAATCTTTGGATGTCCTCTCTACCGGGGGGATCGCGGCGAGCGGGCGCCCTGAGGCGGCCCTCGCTTCGCTGCGGATGAAGAGCGGCGTTCCGTCGTTCTTCCGCGGCGTGGCCGCAGTGGCCTCGATCGAGGTTCGGCTCCTCCTCCGTCAGCCCGGCCTCTACATCTTCATCCCGCTGATCCTCATGCAAGGCCTGACCAACACGCTCCTCGCGGTCGGCCCGTTCGACACGCCAATCTTATTGACGCCGGGCAACACCGCCGCCGCCATCGCGAACCAGATCTCGCTCTGGGTCTGCCTCCTGCTGCTTTTCTACACGGTCGAGTCGCTCGAGCGTGAACGCGCGAACGGTCTCTCGCACATTCTCTATTCGACCCCCCTCCGGACCGGCGCCTTCCTCCTCGGCAAGGCGGTCGCAAACAGCCTCGTGGCCGTGGCGGTCCTCTTCGCGTCCTTGATCGGCTGCGCGATCGCACTCGGGATCCAGGGAAAGGTGCCTTTCTCGATCGGTCCCTATATCGCGGTATGGGGACTGCTCCTCGTGCCGACCTTCCTCGCCTGGACCGCGTTCATCTCCGCGGCCTACGCGGCGGTGGGGAATCGGTATGCCGCGTACGCGGCCGGACTCGCGGCGCTCATTTGGACCGGGTACGCGCTCGTTGATAGGAGCCTGAGCTGGGCCACGAATTGGCCGCTCTGGGCCGCGATCCGATGGAGCGACCTGGGATTCTTCGAAACGGACCGGGCCGCGCTGATCCTGAACCGGATCATGGTCCTGGGTCTTGCCATGTTCTTCACGGTCGTTGCCGTGCGCCTCTTCCGACGCCGCGGGCCGGATGGAGTTCGCATCGTGCATGGGCTCTCACCGGGCCAGCTCGCGCGCACGGCCGTTCGACTTCTCCCGGCGGCGGCGGTCCCGCTCGTCGCCTGCATCGCGCTTGCGTTCATGGTCAGCCAGGGCATGGCGGGCGGAGCCGCCAAGAAGGCACACAAGGATTACTGGGCCAAGAACCTCAAGACGTGGCTTGGCGCGCCGCTCCCTGACATTGCGCGTGCCGACATCCGCTTGAAGATCGACCCGAGCAAGAAGTGGCTCTCCAGTCAGGGCACGCTCACGCTCGTGAACCCGCTCGACTCGACCATGACCGGAATTCCCGTCACGGCCGGCCTCCACTGGAAGAATCTCAAGTGGACGATGAACGGCACGCCGGCCACGCCGGAGGACCGTCAGCATCTCGTCGTGTTCACGCCTCCAAAGCCTCTCGCGAAGGGAGACAGCGTGACGATCGGCTGGTCGTGGGACGGCAATTTCCCGAACGGCGTCACGAAGCGGGGAGAGAACACCGACGAGTTCGTGCTCCCGTCGGGCGTCGTGCTCACCGGATTCTCGCCGTCGTTCATGCCGGTTCTCGGCTTCCAGGAGGACGTCGGCGAGACGAAGGACAACAAGACCGAGCCTCGCCAGTACGCCCGTGACTATTGGAAGGGGACGACCCGAGCCGCCTTTGGAGCCACGGCTTGGTTCCCGGCCCGCATCGTCGTCACGGGCCCCGAAGCCTACACCCTCAATTCGGTCGGCGTTTGCACGAGCAACACGGTGAAGGACGGATGGCGGACCCAGGTCTGGGAAACGGACGCGCCGGTGAAGATCTTGAACGTCGTTTGCGGGCGGTGGGACGTCAAGCAAGGGAACGGAACCACCATTTACTACCACGCGGCCCACACCTACAACATCGAGGAGATGTCCGCCACGCTCGACGCCGCCCGGCGGTACTACTCAGAATGGTTCCTTCCGTACCCATGGCGCGAACTCAAGCTTTCGGAGTTCCCGGCGCTCGCGGGATATGCGCAGGGATTCGGGACCAACATTACGTTCAGCGAGAATATCGGATTCCTCACCAAGAACGACGCGAAGACCGACGCAACCTTCCTCGTCACGGCCCATGAAGCCGCACACCAGTGGTGGGGGAACATCCTGACTCCCGCCAAGGGGCCGGGCGGCGACTTCTTGAGCGAATCGATGTCGCACTTCTCGACCCTCCTCCTGTTCGAGCAGGTGAAGGGCCCCCGCGGACGAATGGAGTTCGCCAAGGGAATCGAGTCGCGCTACGGCGACCGCCGCCGGGTCAACGATGAACGCCCCATGTACGACGTGGACGGGTCGCGCGGCGCGGACGAAACCGTGATCTACGACCGGGGCGGGTGGGTCTTCTGGATGCTCTACGACTACCTGGGCCACGAACGGGCGCTCGAGGGCTACCAGGCCTTCATCCGTGCCTGGAGCAAGAGCCGCGACCACGCCGCGCTTCAAGACATCGTCGCGGCCCTTCGTCCCTTCGCGGCCGACCCCGTCGCCTACGACGCGTTCGTCGAGCAGTGGTTCGAGAACCGGGTCATCCCCGAGTACCGCATCGACGAAGCCAGGAAGACGAAACAGGGCGGTGGCTACGACGTCGTCGCCACGGTTCGAAACCGAGGAACCGGCACCATGCCGGTCGAAGTCGCCGCCACGGCCGGTGATCGCTGGGAGAAGCCGTCGAAGGGTGGCAAGCCCTTCACCCAGAGTGCCGCCTACCGCGAAGCTCGGGCGACCGTGGTCCTCGGTCCTGGGGAGACGAAGACTGTAAGGATTCGCTGTCCCTTCGACCCGGAACGGATCGTGATGGACCCTGACGTTCGGGTCCTCCAGCTCCAGCGGAAGGCGGCCGTCGCGACCCTCTAACGACCCCCCCACCAACCTGGCGGGGGCCATCCCAGACCCCGCCGGGGCCTCTCCGGGCGTCCACGCCCGCCCGGCGGCCTCCCGATGGGGCGCCGCCGGGCCGCCCTACCCCCTCGACACGCTCCCGGCAACCTGCTATATGTCGGAGGTTTGTGGGGGTTTTTCACGATTTCACGGGCGATGAAGCGTCTGCTACCCCCCCAGGCGGCCAACCCCACGGACAGCTCAAGCTCGAAGTGAGGTAGACATGACGTTGCTGCGAAGAATCATCGGACGGAACCTGCTCGCCGGGATACCGGTGGCGCTGCTCCTTGGGCTGGCCGTGCTGGCTCCGGCGGCGCTCGCCCAGGAAGAAGGCACGACCCACCATGGGGGCGGCGAGGCCAATCTCACCCTCCCCGACCTTCACTCGGTGCCGTTCGTGGGTGGGATGGACGGACACACCCTCCTCCTCTGGGGACTCGTGGTGTGCGTCCTCGGGTTGCTCTTCGGAGTTCTGACCTACGGCCAGCTCAGGAATCTCCCGGTCCACAAGTCGATGCTGGAGATCTCGGAGCTGATCTACGAGACCTGCAAGACCTACCTCCTCCAGCAGGGCAAGTTCCTCGCGGTCCTCTGGGTGTTCATCAGCGCCATCGTCCTGGTCTACTTCGGGTGGCTTGCCGTGAGCGGCGTGGACGCCGCCGGAAATCTCCAGCGCGGGTTCCCGCCGTTCAAGGTGGCGACCATCCTCTTCTTCAGCCTCGTCGGCATGGCGGGCAGCTACGCCGTCGCGTGGTTCGGCATCCGGATCAACACGTTCGCCAACTCGCGGACCGCCTTCGCGTCCCTGTCCGGGAAGCCGTTCCCATGCTACTCGATTCCCTTGAAGGCCGGCATGAGCATCGGAATGGCGCTCATCTCCGTCGAGCTCCTGATCATGCTCATCATTCTGCTCTTCATCCCGGGGGACATGGCGGGACCCTGCTTCATCGGGTTCGCGATCGGCGAGTCGCTCGGCGCCGCGGCGCTTCGTATCGCCGGAGGGATCTTCACGAAGATCGCCGACATCGGCGCCGACCTGATGAAGATCGTGTTCAAGATCAAGGAGGACGACGCGCGGAACCCGGGCGTGATCGCCGACTGCGTCGGCGACAACGCGGGCGACTCGGTCGGTCCCTCCGCGGACGGTTTCGAGACCTACGGCGTCACGGGCGTCGCGCTCATCACGTTCATCATCCTGGCGGTGGCCAATCCGATCGTCCAAGTGCAGCTCCTCGTCTGGATCTTCGCCATGCGCGTCATGATGGTCGTGGCGAGCGGCGGCTCCTATTTGCTCAACGAGGCGATGTCGAAGGCGCAGTATCAGACCGCCGACAAGATGGACTTCGAAGCGCCCCTCACGCGCCTCGTCTGGTTGACCTCCTTCGTGTCGATCGGGCTCACCTACGCGCTCTCGTACGTGCTGATCCACGATCTGGGCGACGGATCGCTCTGGTGGAAGCTCTCCACGGTGATCACGTGCGGTACTTTGGCCGGAGCCGTGATCCCCGAGTTGGTCAAGATCTTCACGTCCACGAAGTCGGGGCACGTGGCCGAAGTCGTCACCTGCTCGAGGGAGGGCGGCGCTTCGCTCAACATCCTCTCGGGCCTCGTGGCCGGCAACTTCAGCGCTTACTGGATCGGCCTCGCCATCATGGTTCTCATGGCGCTCGCCTATGCCGTCAGCACGATGGGCCTCGGCATGCTGATGATCGCGCCGGCGGTCTTCGCGTTCGGCCTCGTGGCGTTCGGGTTCCTGGGCATGGGCCCGGTGACGATCGCGGTGGACTCGTACGGTCCCGTGACGGACAACGCCCAGTCCGTCTACGAGCTCTCGGTCATCGAGTCGATTCCGGGCATCAAGGAAGAAGTGAAGTCGAAGCACGGATTCGACGTGGACTTCAAAAAGGCGAAGCACAATCTCGAGGAGAACGACGGTGCTGGGAACACGTTCAAGGCGACGGCGAAGCCCGTCTTGATCGGCACCGCCGTCGTCGGCGCGACGACGATGATCTTCTCGATCATCCTCGGGTTGACCGAAGGGCTCAAGCCGGAGTACGTCGCGAACCTGTCGCTCCTCCACGCGCCCTTCCTGCTCGGACTCCTGGCGGGTGGATCCATGATCTACTGGTTCACGGGCGCCTCCATGCAGGCCGTGACCGCCGGAGCCTACAGCGCGGTCGAGTTCATCAAGAAGAACATCAAGCTCGAGAGCACCACGAAGGCCTCGGTCTCCGACTCCAAGAAGGTCGTGCAGATCTGCACGCAGTACGCGCAGAAGGGGATGTTCAACATCTTCCTCGCGGTCTTTTTCGGAACGCTGGCGTTCGCGTTCGTCGAGCCGTACTTCTTCATCGGCTACCTCATCTCGATCGCGCTCTTCGGTCTCTTCCAGGCGATTTTCATGGCGAACGCCGGCGGTGCATGGGACAACGCGAAGAAGGTCGTGGAGGTGGACTTGAAGGAGAAGGGGACCGAGCTCCATGCCGCGACGGTCGTCGGCGACACCGTGGGCGATCCGTTCAAGGACACCTCGTCGGTCGCGATGAATCCGGTGATCAAATTCACCACGCTCTTCGGCCTCCTGGCCGTGGAACTCGCCGTCTCGCTGTCACGGGAGCAGGGTCCGACCCTGACGGCCGTATTGGCGGGCGCGTTCTTCCTCGTCTCGATGACGTTCGTTTGGCGGTCGTTCTACCGGATGCGGATCTCCGGAGCCGCGCGGTAGCGAGGTCGTAGCGTTCGAAGGAACGGGGCCGCCGAGGCGCACGCTTCGGCGGTCCCTGTTCTTTGGTAGACCTCCGGGGTCAGGAGGAAGTCGCCCATGGTGCGCGACGTGCTGTTCCCCAAGCGGGCCCTCTCCGCCACCGAGTTTCTGATCGGTCTGAACCTCGCGGTGGCGCTCGTGCTCGTGCCCCTGTGGAAGGGCGACTACCAGGCGAACCTTCGCTCGTGGGCCGAGACCGGATGGGCCGCCGTCCGCGACGATCGCGCCTTCGGCTGGTGGCTGCCGACAATCTTTCTTCACGCGGGGCCGGGGCACCTCGCGCGCAACATGATCGCCCTCCTGGCCGCCTCGGGGGCCGTGGAGTTCGTGGCCGGCGGCCGATGGTCGCTCGCGGTCTACGTGATCACCGGACTGGGCGCGGCGGCCGTGTCCTACCTCGGCCACAACGCGCCGCCCTTGAGCGTCGGGGCGTCGGGCGCGATCATGGGGCTCTTCGGTTGCATCGTGACGTTCGTCATTCGCCGGCGCCGGGAGTTCAATTACGCCCAGCAATGGAAGGTCTGGCGCGTCTACGTTCCCCTCTTCGTCCTGTTCCTCCTGCCGATCATCGCCAACGCGGACGTTCACGCCCATGCGGGAGGGTTTGCATGCGGGCTCGTCCTGGGGCTATGGTTGCCCCCGCACCCTCGCATCCGTGCCCTCGCCGCGGTCGATCCGCTGGCCGAGGACGACACGGACGCGGACGAGCTCGAACAGCCGAACGGTCCTTGATGCCGCTTCCAGGGAGGAGGCTTGCCGTGGCTCGACCTGCGTTTCTCGTCGCCATCCTCGGTGCGTTGGGCTTTCTCGCCCTCGGCGCGCCGCTCGTCGTGGACGCCGCCCCGCTCCAGGCGCCTCGGTCGCTCTCCTTCGCGCCGCGCGAGGTCATCGTCATCGCCGACCAGGGCGCGCTCCACGTCCCGCAGAACGGGGCGCCCCGAGCGGCCGACGCCCGACTCTCTCGCGCGCTTCAGAGCCTGGGCCTCGAGCGGGGACGTGCCGTCGGCCCCGCAAGGACCGCGGCGTCGAAGCGGACCGACGGCGTCTGGCTCCTCACGAGCGACCGCCCCGGCTTCGATCCCGTCGAGGCATCGCGCGCGCTCTTGGCGACCGGCGCGGTGCGCGCGGCCTGCCCGAACTACCGGTTCGCGCTCTTCAGCACGATCCCGGACGACCTCTACCTCATCTATCAGTGGTACGTGGACGACAGCGGATTCGCCGACATCTCGCTGCCATTCGCGTGGGATCTGGAGCAAGGGGACGCATCGGTCGTCATCGCGATCGTCGATACGGGCGTCGATACCACGCATCCGGATCTCGCGAGCAAGATTTGGCACAACCTGGGGGAGATCCCGGGCAACTCCATCGACGACGACGGAAACGACTTCGTGGACGACGTCGAAGGGTGGGATTTCGGAACCGGCGACAAGGATCCGAAGCCCGAGGCCACCGCCGACGCTTCCGGCATCGACGTGGGGTTCCATGGGACCTTCTGCGCCGGGATCGCCGCGGCGACGACGAACAACGCGGAAGGCATCGCGGGAGCCGGATGGAACGCCAGTATTATGCCGCTCAAGGTGTCGCATCCCGTGGAGGGGATTACCTCCGAGGCGATCGCGGGCGCGTTCGCGTACGCCATCGACAACGGCGCTTCGATCATCTCGATGAGCTTCGGCGGACCCGGCGACCCGGGCGTGCCCGAATTCTTCCAGGCGCTCGCGGATCAGGCCACGCAGGCCGGAGTGCTCTGCGTGGCGGCCGCCGGAAACGACGGCGACAGCGTTCCGGCATACCCCGCGGCG
>DATEND010000423.1:0-4878 GCA_035275245.1 Candidatus Eiseniibacteriota bacterium | reverse complement strand
GCCAGTGCCTTCTCCTGTTTCGCCAAGACCTGGTCCACCGCCACCATCGGATCGGCGTCCATGGACTTGGTCAGGAGATCGACGCCGTTGCCGTGGAGCCGAATCTCGGCCGAATGCCGATAGCTCTCCTTCGTCACCGTCAACTCGGCGCGGATCAAGCTCGGGTAGAAGCGATTCAGTTTCTGGAGGCGGTCCACCGCAAACGCGCGAAAGGAGGCGGTCGGCTTCCAGTGCCGCCCCTTGATCGTGATCTCCATGTCCGGTCTCCTGGGTTGGGTTCCGCGCCGCTCAGGCGTACCGGCGGCGCGACCGCGCGGGAAGGATGCGCAGCGCCTCCCGGTACTTCGCGACCGTGCGTCGCGCGATCTTCAATCCCTGCTCGTGCAGAAGCTCCGCGATGCGCTGGTCGCTCAACGGATCGAGCTTGTCCTCGCCGTTGATGAGTTGGAGGATCTTGTCCTTGGCCGCCTTCGCGGAGACATCGTCCCCCTCCTCGGTGGCCAGCCCGCTCGAAAAGAAATATTTGAGCTCGAAGACGCCGCGCGGCGTCTGCACGTACTTGCTCGTGGTCACGCGGCTCACCGTCGACTCGTGCATGCCGATGTGATTCGCGATCTGCTGCAACGTCAAAGGCTTCAGCCCCTCGACGCCCTTCTCGAAGAAGTCGCGCTGCTCTTCGACGATCCGCTTCATCACCTTGATCATGGTCTTTCGCCGCTGCTCGATCGTCTGGATGAGCCACTTCGCGGAATTCAACTTGTCGGAAATGAATTTCCGCTCCACCTCGCCGCCGGTCTTCTGACGCAGGATGTGCTGGTACGCGTTGTTGATCCGGAGGCGGGGAACGTTCCGATCGTTCAACGTCACGACGTAGTCCTCTCCGACGCGCTCGACGACCAGATCGGGCACGACGTAGCGCGTTTGCTCCGCGGCCACTTCCTGGCCGGGCCTCGGATCGAGCGTCCCGATCAGGTCGCCGGCCGCCTGGACGTCCTCCACCGTGCACTTGAGCGCCCGCGCGATCTCCCCGAAGCGCTTGTTCAAGAGGTTGTCGAACTGCTCTTGGAGGATTCGCGCGGAGAGGCTGCCCTCCATCTTCTTCTGGGCGAGCTGGATCCAGAGGCACTCTTGGAGATTTCGCGCGCCGACGCCCGCGGGATCGAAGGACTGGATGATCACCAGCACCTCTTCGACCTGCTCGGGGAGAACGGAAAGCGTCTCGGCCACCTCCTCCACCGTGGATTGGAGGTACCCGTTCTCGTCGAGCGATCCGATCAGGTACTCCCCGATGGCGCGGTTCTCCTCGCTCAGGTGGGTCAGGTGGAGCTGCTCGCACAAGTGCTCGCTCAGGCTCTTCACCGTGACCGGCACGCGCTCGTACCATTCCGCGTCGGGATCGTCGGTGCGCGGCGCGACCGGCGTGTCCCACGAGCTGTCGGGCCAGAGCTCTTCCCAGTCGACCTCGTCCTTCGGGGCCGCGCCGTCCACGTCGGCGACCGCGGGTTTCTCGTCGACCTCGGCCTCGGACTCCTTCAACCCCTGCTCTTCCTTGACCTCGTTCAGCTCGTTCACCTCCTCGACGTCGTCCACTTCCTCGAGGAGGGGATTCCGTTCCAGCTCCGCCTTCAGCGCCTGTTGGAGCTCGAGGGTCGGCATCTGTAGGAGTTTCAGCGCCTGCTGCAGACGCTGGGTCATGATCAGCGTCTGACGCTGCTGCATCTGCAGGCCGTGTTTCATTTCCATGCCGGGTCCGCCTTAATCCAAACGGAAGCGTTCGCCGAGATAGATCTGGCGCGCCACCGGATCCTGGGCGAGCTCCTGGCTCGTCCCTTGGAGGAGAATCTTGCCTTCGAACATGATGTACGCGTGGTCGGTCGTGCTGAGCGTCTCCCGCACGTTGTGGTCCGTGATCAAGACGCCGAGTCCCTTCGCCTTGAGTCGCCGCACGATGTCCTGGATCTCGCCGACCGCGATCGGATCGATTCCCACGAACGGCTCGTCGAGGAGCATGTATTTGGGCTGGGTCACGAGCGCCCGCGTGATCTCCACGCGGCGCCGCTCCCCGCCCGACAGGTTATATCCCTTCCGGTCCGCCAGGGGCGCGATGTTCAATTCTTCCAGGAGCTGCGTGAGGCGCGACCCGCGCTCCCGCGAGGAGATCGGCAGCGTTTCGAGAATCGCGAGGATGTTCTCCCGTACCGTCAGCTTCCGAAAGATGGACGGTTCTTGCGCCAAGTATCCGATCCCCATCCGCGCGCGGCGGTGCATCGGTACCCGGGTGATGTCCTTCCCGTCGACCAGGATCTGCCCCGCGTCGCTTCGCAGGAGCCCCACGATCAGGTAGAACGTCGTGGTCTTGCCGGCGCCGTTCGGGCCCAGAAGGCCCACCACCTGCCCCGCCTCGACCTCGATCGAGACCTTGTCCACGACCTTCCAGTGCCCGTAGTACCGCTCGAGTTCTCGCGCGACGAGCCCGCTCACGGCGTTCCGCCGTCCTCGCCCGTGTCCCGCACCTCGGCGCGGACCTCCTGGCGCAGGGTGAAGTGGTCGAGGCTCGGATCGCTTTCGAAGCCGTACCCGGTCACGACGTCGTGCTGCCGCGTCACGCGAACGAACCCGTCCGACACGATCTTGCCCCGCGCGTTCTGCCAGCGAAGGGAGTCGGTCTCCATGAAGATTCCGGACTCGGTGGTCACGCGAACGTGACCCCGCGCCTCCAGGTCGTTCGAGCGTTGATAGACGCGCCCCTCATCGGCGAGGAGCGTCGAGAATTTCTTCCCGTCCTTGTCGAAGAACTCGATCCGGACCGTGCGCGCGTCCACGAGGCTCTGGTTGTTGTACATCGCGGCGTAGACGGCATGGAGGGTCCAGTTCTTTCGTCCCTCGAGGCTTTCCGTGAGCGTGAAATCGCGCGCCTCCTGGTCCGGAACCCGGACTTCGCCGGCGCTCGGATTGGACGTCGGCTGCCGCCGGCAGCCGACCGCCGGGACGGCGAGAAGCGCCGCGAGAAGCACGGTCACGATCCTTCGAGCGCCGTTCGCGCTCCGCGGATCGCCACCCGTCCCAGCTTGGCACGACTTTAGCACGCCCCCTCGGGCAGGGTCAAACCCATGGGGCGCCATAGCCTTATCGCGCGCGCACGCCGAGGCAGTCGTGGAGGTGAAGAACGCCGATGGGAGCGCTCTGGGCCCCGAGCACCACGAGCGAGGTGATCGCACCCCCCGGGTTTTCCTCCATGTGGCGCACCGCCTGGGCGATCAGAGCGTCGGATTCGATGGTCTTGGGATTCCGCGTCATGACGTGTGCGACCGGCTGCCCCAGATCGGCCGCCCCTCGGAGGAGCAGTCGCTTGAGATCTCCGTCGGTCA
The DNA here is from genome assembly GCA_035275245.1 of Candidatus Eiseniibacteriota bacterium. Taxonomy (GTDB): domain Bacteria; phylum Eisenbacteria; class RBG-16-71-46; order SZUA-252; family SZUA-252; genus DASQJL01. The sequence goes on along the minus strand of DATEND010000423.1, from coordinate 1,510 downwards.
GGATTCCGGCGAGCCGCCCTTCCACGTCCACGATCGTCGTCATGCCCACGCGCTTCTTCAAGATCTCGAGGAGCGCCTCGTGCAGTGTGGCCTCCTCCGTGACACGCGGAAGCGCGTCCCCTTGGTGCATCAGGTCCGCCACGCGAAGCGAGGCGATCCGGCCCAGTACGCCCCCCGGATGGAGGAAGGCGAAGTCCTCGCGGGAAAAACCCTTCATGCGAAGGAGGACGATCGCGATCGCGTCGCCCAGCGCCAGCATCGCAGTGGTCGAGGAGGTGGGCACGAGGTCGTCGGGGCATGCCTCGCGCGGCCGGCCGATGTCGAGCACGTGATCGGCGGCCCGGGCGAGCGAGGAGCCCGGATTGCCGGTGACCGCGACGATTGCCACGCCCCGTCTCCGAAACGCCGGGACCAGGTCGAGGATCTCCGCGGTCTCGCCGCTTTTCGAGAGCAGGAGCGCGGCATCCGCGGGCGACACGATGCCGAGATCGCCGTGCACGGCGTCGACGGGATGGACGAACGTGGCGGGCGTGCCGGTGGAGGTCAGGGTGGCCGCGATCTTCTTCGCCACGAGGCCGGACTTCCCGACCCCCAGGGCGAGGATCTGCCCCTTCACCTGCGAAAGCGCGTGAAGCGCGTCTTCGAATTCCTTGCCAATGTGATCTTTGAGCTGCTCGATCGCATCGCCCTCGAGACGGAGAACCTCGACGGCCCACTCGGCAATCGGAGGTGTGGCTTTCTCGTTCGATTCCCTCGTCACCGTGCTCGCTCCGGCGCGTGTCACGCTCGCTGCCCCTCCAGAACGATCGTATCGGCAACCGCTTGCCGGATCTTGATCAACGAACGAAGGAGGTCCTCCAGCTCCGACAGGGGCCACTGCGTCTCCCGGTCGGAGCGCGCTTTTCCGGGATTGGGATGCGTCTCGACGAAGATTCCATCGGCGCCCGCCGCGACGGCCGCGCGGGCCAATACCGGGATCATCGACCGGTCCCCGCCCGTGGTGGCGCCGCCCGGCCGCTGCACGGAGTGGGTCGCGTCGTAGAACACGGGGCAGCCGAACTCGCGCATCCGGGCCAAGCCGCGGAAGTCGACGACCAGGTCGCCGTAGCCGAACGTGGTGCCCCGCTCCGTCAGGATGATGCCGGTCGCGCCGGCGGCGCGCGCCTTCTCCGCGACGTGCTCCATGGATTCCGGCGCCAGGAACTGCCCCTTCTTCACGTGGAGCGGCTTCCCGGATCGCGCCGCCGCCTCGATCAGGACCGTCTGGCGGCAGAGGAAGGCCGGGATCTGGAGGAGGTCGAGCGTGCGGGCCGCCTCGGCCACGTCGGCGCTCTCGTGAATGTCGCTCGTCACCGGAATGCCGACGCCCTCGCGGATTCGCGCCAGCATGCGGAGCCCGTCGGCAAGGCCGGGACCGCGTTCGGAGGCACCGGACGTGCGGTTCGCCTTGGCGTACGACGCCTTGAACACGAAGGGCAGATCGAGGGCGGCGGCGATGCGCTTCACTTCC
>DATEND010000422.1:0-2146 GCA_035275245.1 Candidatus Eiseniibacteriota bacterium | reverse complement strand
GGTGGCAATAGATCTCGTGGACGTCCGCGCCCAGGGCGCGGAGGAGCGCGGGCGTCGCCTCGGACCCGGCGCCGTTCACGCAGTCGACGGCCACGGTGAAGCGGCGGGCGGCGATCGCGTCGCGGTGAATGCCGTTCAACGCCAAGATTGCCTCGCGGTGGCGGTGGATGGCGTCGCGGTCCATGCGCGCGGCACCCACCTTGTCGTGCGGCATCCAAGCGATCGACCCCTCGCGGGCGCGCCGAGCGACGGCCTCCGACTGCGCGGGCGGAAGGAAGGTGCCGCCCGCGCCGAAGAGTTTGAGCGCATTCCAGGGTGCCGGATTGTGGCTCGCGGTGATGGCGAGTCCGCCGGCCGCGTGATGGTGGCGGATCGCGTAGAGGATGGTGGGCGTCGGGGCGATGTCGACGTCGATCACGTCGTGGCCGACCGCCAGGATGGCCGCCGTGGCCGCCCGGGAAACCCACGCGCCGGAGGGGCGCGAATCGCGGCCGATCACGACCGGACCGGGGCCGAGCATGGAACCGTGGGCGCCGGCGACCCGCAACACGACCTCGGGGCTCAACCGCTCCCCGACGATCCCCCGGACGCCCGAGGCGCTCACCATCAGGCCTTCCAGTGGATCCGTCGTCATCGGCAGTGACCGTTTTGCGGGATCGGTCGACCCGAAACTGGAGCTGGTGAGCGGAATCGAACCGCTGACCTACGCATTACGAGTGCGTTGCTCTACCAGCTGAGCTACACCAGCCCGAGGAAGAAGGGCCGCCTCGAACGGCGGCCCCAACAGGAAACGAATTAAAGTGGTGCGACCCCGCAGAATCGAACTGCGGACACCCGCATTTTCAGTGCGGTGCTCTACCAACTGAGCTAGGGTCGCGCCGGGCGAGAACTCTATCATGGGCGCGCCCGGACGGTCAACGGCTAGGCCATCCTCCGCCTGCGGTCGTTCCGCCCCGCGCGACGATCGGGCTTGGCGCGCCGGTCGGTGTTTTCGCGCACGGGCAGGTAGATCGTCACGATGCTGCTCCAATCCCCTTCGCTCCTCGCTCGGATCTCGCCGCCGTGCTCGCGCACCATCTGGTAGGCGACCGCGAGACCCACCCCGGCGCCGTAGCGGCGCGACATCGAGAACGGGACGAACAGGCGGTCGAGCGTCTCGCCGGCGACCTTGGGGCCGTCGTGCGCGATCTCCGCGTTCACCACGCCGGGTCCCGAGCGGGTCTCGACGCGAACGCGCCCGCCCGAGGGCACGGACTGGAGCGCGTACTGGATGATGTTCGACAGGACCTGACGAATCTTGTCGGGATCGATCAGGAGGCTCGGCAGATCGGGCGCGAGCCGCTTCAGGAGACGAACGCGCCGCCGCACGAGCTCTTCCGAATGGAGCTCCAGCGCTTCCTGGACGATCTGGTTCAGGCTCTGCAGCTTGAGCCGGGGCCGCGTCATCTGCGCGAGCGAGATCTGCTCTCCGAGAACGCGCTCGAGGCGATCGGCCTCGCGCAGGATGATTTCCAGGTATTCCCGGTTTTCGTTCTCGGGCCCGAGATTCTTGAGGACCCGTTTCGCGAAACCGGAGATGGCGGAGATCGGATTCCGGATGTCCTGCGCGACCTGCATGCCGCGCTCGCCGACGACCGCGATCTTCTCCAGGTGGCGAAGCTGCGCCTCGGTGTCGCGGAGCCGGCGTTGAACCAACGCGAGCGCGTCCCCGCCCGCCTCGCGGATGCGCGCCAAGGACGCGATCGTCGCGGCCAAGGCGCCGAGCTGCGCGTCCTCGAGGTCGTACGGCAGCGCCTGCGGCTCGGACCCTGGGCGGGTCTCGCGCACCAGCAGGAAGGAGCCCCAGACGCGATCGTCCGCGCGGAGCGGGATCGCGAGCGCGGTGCCCCACGACTCCGGAAGGATGGCCGGGAATCGGGGGTCGGCCGAGATCGTGTCGAGCAGGAGCGGCTTCGGATCCGCCTCGATCCAATGACGGAGCGTCTCGCCCATTTCCTTGAGCGCGGCCTCGGGCGCGTCCGGCTGGCCCACGATCGTCGCCAAGGCGTGCGTCCCGTCGGCCACGCGGGTCCACGCCACCGCGTGCGTCGACTCCGTGACGTCGGCGAGCGCCCGAAGCACCGTCTCGACCGCCGGCTCCGCGGAC
>DATEND010000421.1:0-2114 GCA_035275245.1 Candidatus Eiseniibacteriota bacterium | reverse complement strand
TAGAGCCCCTTGTTGCCCGTGAGATGGAACGGCAGCCCGTGCGCCTTGAGCGCCCCGAGGAACGGGATCAGGTGGTCGTGCGCGCGCGCCAGGATCGCGAAGTCGCCCGGCCTGCGGCGGCCGGCGGCGACCTCCTCGGCGATCCTTCGCGCGACCGCGTCGGCTTCCTCGGTGGCGGTCGCGAATTCCAGCCGCTCGAGCGTCCCGAGACCTTCCGCGGCGGCGATCAGGCGCTTGTCGTAGCCGCGCCGGGCCTCGAGGCGGTCCGGGTCGTTGTTCCGGATCAGCTGGTGGGCGCAGTCGAGGAGGTTCTGCCGCGAGCGGTAGTTGCGCACCAGCAGCACCTCCTTTGCGCCCGGATAGGCCGCGAGGAACGCCATGAGATTCGTGACCTTGGCGCCACGGAACCGGTAGATGCTCTGGTCGTCGTCGCCGACCACGACGAGATTGCGGTGACGCTCGGCGAGACGGCGAACGATCTTGAACTGCACCGGGTTCGTGTCCTGGAACTCGTCCACGAGGAGGTACCGGTAGCGATCCTGGAAGTGCCGGAGCGTGGCGGGGCTCTCCTCGAAAAGACGGAGCGTCAGCGCCAGGAGGTCTCCGAAGTCGACGAAGCCCGCCTTCCAGAGCATGCGGTTGTACGTCTCATACGCGTCGGCCAACTCCAGCTCACGCTCGGCGCGGTCTCGAAGCGCCGGATCGTCGGCGTCGCGATACCGGTCGGCCGCGCGGCGGATCTCGTCCGGCCGATAGGGCTCGTCCTTGGCGCGGTCGAAGTAGCCGGCCAACTCCGCCAGGTAGCGCGTCGGGTCCGAAAGCGGCGCGTAGCGCACGAGGTGGAGCTGCTCGAGGCGTTCGGCCAGGAAGAGGGCCTGCGCCGTCTTGTCGAGGATCGTGAAGCCCGGCGCGATCCCGATCTCCAGGCCATGCCCCGAGAGCACGTCCTCGCCGAACGAATGGAACGTGGCGACCGTGACGTCGGCGAACCCATAGGGGACGAGCAGGTCGACGCGCTCCTGCATCTCGACCGCAGCCTTGTCGTTGAACGTGAGCGCGAGGATCTCGGAAGGTCGGGCGCGCCTCGTCTCGATCAGGTGCGCGATGCGGCGTGCGATCACGGTGGTCTTGCCGGTGCCGGCGCCCGCGACGATCAGGAGCGGCCCGTCCTCGTGCGCGATCGCCGCGCGCTGCTCGTCGTCGAGCGCGAAGGTCGCCTCGAGTGCGGAGGGGAGCGCCGGCTGTGCGGTTGGCGGCGGCGGAGTCATCGTGGGAAAAGCAGGAACGCCAGCGAGACGAGCGGCACGTAGATGCAAAACAGGATCATGCAGAATCCGAGAATCTGCCGGAAATCGAGCTTCGCGGCGGCCAGGAGCGGGATCGCCCAGAACGGCTGGATGATGTCGGTCATCATGTCTCCCCAGGCGTACGCGGTCACGACCTTCGCCGCCGGGACTTGGAGCGCCTGTCCCGCCGACAAGATGTACGGGGCCTCGATGGCCCACTTGGATCCGCCGGAGGGGACGAAGTAGTTCACGATTCCGGAGTACCAGTAGACGATGAGCGGGTAGGTCCGCGTGTTCGCGATGTTCAAGAACCCCTGCGCCAGCGCCTCCGCCAGATGCGTCCCCTGAATGATCCCATACATTCCGGCGTAGAGCGGGAACTGGAGGATGATCCCGAACACGAGGCGCCCCGCCTCCTCGGCCGCCGCGATCAGCGATGCCGCGGTCGGGTGGAGCGCGATCGCCAGACCGAGCATGGCGAAATTGAGCGCGTTGAGGGTGATCGGGTGCTCCGGGCGCGCCAGGTACGTAGCCGCCCAGACGAGCGCCAAGGCGCCGAACGTCCAGTTCACCCACGGAGAGTGCTCGAGCCGGGCCGCGAACGTGCGCCCGGCAGCGCCTTCGGGCGGGCGCGGCGGAGCGAAGGTCTGAATCGCGTCGAGCTGCTCCGGCGACGCGATGACGGTTCGCTCCGGCGAAGGATGGAGGAGCGGCGTCACGATCGCGAAGAGGACGATCGTGATGCCGGCCAAAATCAGGTTGAACGGCGCGAAGAGGGTTTGCGCTACCGGAATGATTCCAATTTCGGCTTCGAGGAAGTGCCCCGGC
>DATEND010000420.1:0-2448 GCA_035275245.1 Candidatus Eiseniibacteriota bacterium | reverse complement strand
CGTTCGATCGGCGCGCGTCGTCCACGTGGCGCTCGCCTGCTCCAGCGTGAACGTGTTCGACGGCGCGTTCATGGCGAGGGGGTTCAGGAGCACGCGACCGGATTGCGTCTGGGCCGAAAGCGGGCCCTCGACCTTCACGTCCCACGACACGGTCGCGTTCCACACGGCCGGCGACCGGCCCAGGAGCGGTCGGATGGATGCGTCGGACGAGCGGATCGGCTGCGGGTCGCCCACGATCGAAAGGGCGAGCGACGGCTCATCCGGGTCGCCCGGGATGCGGACCTCGCCGGTCACCTTGCTCGTCAAGGGTCCGAGCAACACCACGCCCTTCGTGACTTCCAGGCGTTTCTGCTTGCCCTGGTCCATCCCCACGAGCGCGATATCCACGTCGAGGGGCGACGGGAGCGCCACGAGGGAGTCGCGGGGCGAGCCCTTCCAGAACAAGCTGTCGGCGACGACCGCAACCCGCACCGCCTTGGGCGAGTCGAGCGTTCCCTGGATCTCGGCGTACCCGTGGACGCCGCGCAGATCGACGCCCCCGCCGAGCGCGTCCCGCGACCGGATGTCCACGTCCTCGATGTCGACGCGCGGGACCACCATCGAGACGTCGGAGGGCCGCTTAGCCTTCGAGCCTTCCCGGGTGGAGTCGGGGCCGCGGTCGGTCATCGCGATGCCGCCGCCCTTGACGCGAGCCGCCGCGATCTCCACGCGGCGCAGCAAAAGCGGGAAGAGCTTGAACCGGACGAAGACGTCGTCGAGCCGCGCGTTCACGCGGGCGGGCCCCTCTTTCGGCATTCGAACCGCAAGGCCGTGCACCCGCACGCCGATCGACCAATCGGCGAAGCCCGGGGTGAGGCGCGTCCACGTGATCGTCGCGTCGCTGGCCTTGGAAGCGGCCCGCTGCGCTTCCCGCTGGATCGTGTCGCGCGGGAGGAGCAGGAACGCGGCCGCGAAGAGGGCCACGACGAGCGCTGCCAGGCCTCCGGCCACGAGGAGGAAACGCTTGAGGAGAAGCGACATCAGGCGGTCTCTCCCTTGGTTTCGCCGCAGAACTCCCGAACCGACGCCGCCACGCGATCCTGCTCCTCGGCCGTGAGGCCCGGGAAGATCGGGAGCGAGAGCACCTCGGAGGCGAGGAGTTCCGACATCGGGAAGTCGCCGGCCTCATGGCCGAGATCGGCGAACACGGGCTGGAGCGGCACCGTGATCGGGTAGTAGATCCGGGTCCCGATACCGTGGTCCGCGAGATGACGTTGGAGCAAATCCCGGCGTGAAGCGCGAATCGTGAATTGGTGGTACGTGTGTTGGGCATCGCGCGGCTCGGCCGGGAGCCGTACCGCCACGCCGGCGAGGAGCCGGCGATAGTTTTCCGCGAGGGCGCGCCGCGCCTCCGTCCACTCCTCGAGGTGGCGCAGCTTCGTGCGCAGGAACGCGGACTGGAGCGAGTCGAGTCGCGCGTTGGTCCCGAGGGTGACGTGACGGTAGTTGCCCGCGTCGCCGTGCACGCGAAGGAGCCGCACGCGCTCGGCGACGTCGTCTTGCTCCGTAAGGAAGGCGCCGGCGTCGCCCAGCGCGCCCAGGTTCTTCGTCGGGAAGAAGGAGAGCGTGGCCCCGGCGGTCGTGGTTCCGACGGGCGCGCCGGCGTCCACGGCCCCGATCGCCTGGGCCGCGTCCTCCACGATCGGGACGTTCCGCGCCTCGGAGACCGCGCGGAGCGGCGCGAGATCGCAGGCGAGACCGTAGAGATGGACCGCCACGATGGCGCGCGTCTTGGGCGTGATCACGCGATCCAGCGCGACGGGGTCGAGCCCGAAGCGCACCGGTTCCACGTCCGCGAAGACCGGCTTGGCGCCGATCTGCGTCACCGCGCTCGCCGTCGCGAAGTACGTGAACGCGGGAACGACCACCTCGTCGCCAGGCGTTACGCCCACGGCGAGGAGCGCGAGCGAGATGGCGGACGTGCCCGACGAGAGCCCGATCGCGTGCTTCACGCCGCACGCCTGAGCGAGCTCCCGCTCGAACGCGTCGTGCTCGGCGCCCAGGATGAACTGCCCGGATTCGAGCACGCGCGCGAAGTCGGCGGCCAGCTCCGCCGCGAGCGGCCGGTGGACGCGGGCGAGATCGAGGAGCGGGATCGGGGCCTCGGCGACCGCGCGCCTCATGGAAGTTTCACGGCGGTGCGCGCGAGGACCACGGGGTCGCGGCCGGTCAGGTCCACCTTCCGCGCGACGAGATCGGCGCGGTACGCCGGCAGAATCGGATGATAGGTCAGAATGGCCTCCGCTCGCTTCGCGCCGGGCGCCGGCGTGGCCCATTCCTCCACGGATCCGTCGGCGGGGATTTCCTTCGACCGTTTCACGGATGCCGCGAGCCACTTGGGCACCGGGGACTTCCCGGCTAGATCGGCGAACTCCGTCCCGTAGGACTCGACCGCGGATCGCGAGAGTT
>DATEND010000419.1:0-3186 GCA_035275245.1 Candidatus Eiseniibacteriota bacterium | reverse complement strand
CGTCGCGTCTCGACCGACTTCCGGAACATGGCCACCGCCTGCGGAAAGAGGTCGAGGGTCTTGTAGACGGAGCCGAGGAGATCCCACATCTCGGCCTGGACCACGGGGTGGCCCTTCAGCTCGCGATCCACGCGCTCGGCGCCGCGGTCCAGAAGCTCGCGCGCCGTCACGTTGGCGCCGCGTCCCACCTCGGGAGCCGAAACGCGGAACAGATTGAGCGCGAACTCTTTGAGTTCCGTCGCCTTCGCGGCTTCGCTCTTGGCGCGGTCTCGCTCCCGCGTCGTCGCATAGAGCCCGCCGAAGAGCGCGAGCAGAATGAGCGTCGCCGCCCCCAGCGCGACTCGGTTTCGCCGGACGAACTTCGACGCGAGGTACCCGAACGTGCGACCCGACGCGCGCACCGGGCGGCCGTCGAAATGCCGCTGCACGTCTTCGGACAGCGCCTCGACGGAAGAGTAGCGGCGCTCCGGCTCCTTTCGCATCGCGGTGAGCACGATGTTGTCCAACTCGTGTCCGATTCCTGCGGCACGCGCGCTCGGCGCCTCGGGCTCTTCGTCCAGCACCGCGCGCCGGATTTCGTCCAGCGCACCCGTCTTGAGCCGGTAGGGCCGAGTTCGCGTCAGCATCTCGTAGAGCACGACGCCCAGGGCGTAGACGTCGGTCGTGGTCGTGGGAGGCTCGCCGCGGATCTGCTCGGGCGCGGCGTAGGTGGGCGTCATCGCAACCATCGTGACCGTGCCAACGTCCGTCACGTTGGGCGCCCGACCGCGCGCGTCCGCGACGTTCGCCCCGCCCTCGGGTTCCGGCCCGAGGATCTTCGCGATGCCGAAGTCGAGGAGCTTCACCTCCCCCGCGGCGGAGACGAGGATGTTGCTCGGCTTCAGATCCCGGTGAATCACGAGATTCCGGTGCGCGTACTGCACCGCGCGACACACCTGCTGGAACAACTCCAGGGTGGCGCGCGTCGAGGGCCGGTTCGCCTCGCACCACGCGGTGATCGGCTGCCCGTCGACGTATTCCATCGCGAACCACCAGAGCCCGTCGTCGGTCACGCCGCCGTCGACGAGCCGCGCGATGTTCGGGTGCTCGAGCCGTGCCAGGATCTGACGCTCCTGGCGGAAGCGCGCGAGCGACTCGGGCGACGCGATGCCGCGGCCGAGGAATTTGATCGCGACCCGCTGTTCGAAGGCCCCGTCCGCGCGCTCCCCCACGTAGACCGAGCCCATGCCGCCGCGTCCGATCTGGTGCAGGACCCGCCACGGCCCGAGCATGCGCCCCGTCAAGAGCGGCAGCTCGAAGTCCATTCCCTCCGCGGCCGCGTCCATCATCCCCTGGCGCGCGGTGCGGGAGAGGTAGCCTTCGACCGCTTGGTCGGCCGCGAGGACCGCCGCGATCTGCTCGCGAAGCGCCGGATCGTTCCCGTAGAGGCGATCGAGGGCCTCGGCGGCCTTCTCGGGCGGGAGATCGATCAGCTCGTCGAGGGCGTCGTTGAGGCGGCTCCACGTCTCCGGGTCGAGCCCGTACAGATGGACGCGGCGTTCGGGAGGGTTCATGGGGCGGCGCGGCCTTCGAGCGTGAGGTAGAGCATGGCGCGCGCCTTTCTCCAATCGCGCTTCACGGTTCGCGGATCGACGTCGAGCACTTCGGCGGTCTCCTCCACGGAGAGCCCCCCGAAGAAGCGAAGCTCGACCACCTGCGCCAGCCGCTCGTCCAGCGTCGCTAACTTGCGGAGCGCATCCTCCAACGCGAGGAGCGCCGCGCCCGAGTCGTCGGCGGCGATCGTCGCGGCGTCCAGGTCGACGCGGTGGAGCGCACCGCCCCGCTTTTGCGCGGCGCGATTCCGGGCATGGTCCACGATGATCTGGCGCATGGCGCGCGCCGCGACCGCGAAGAAGTGCCGCCGATCTTGGGGAGAGAAGGAGGAGGAGCCGTGGAGCTTGAGATACGCCTCGTGAACGAGGGCCGTCGTATTGAGCGTGTCGCCGGGACGGCCCCCCAGGAGGGCGCGATGCGCCACGCCGTGAAGGTCCTGGTAGACGAGCGGATAGAGGTCGTCGAGCGCGCGCGCGTCGCCAGCGCGCGCCGCGACGAGTAGGCGCGTGACGTCGTCGGATGCCATCCCGGGAAAGGTACACCCGGGATGACGCGTCCGGCTACGGGCGCATGGCTCAAAGATCGCGCCCCTACCGGAGCCACACGAGCCTCCGCGAGACCGCGGCGTCGGCGCTCGTCAGCTTGGCGAAGTACACACCCGAGGCCGCGCGCCCGCCGCCCTCGATCTGCCCCGTCCACGCCACTTCCAGGTCGCCATCGGCACGACCGTGGAAGAGGCGCGTCACCCGGCGACCCCGCACGTCGAAGAGATCGACGGTCGCCTGCCCCGGCCGGGGAAGCCGGAACGACAGGACGGCGCGTAGCGCTGCGGGGTTGGGCCGGATGACAAGCCGCGGCGCGAGCGGAGCCTCACCGGCCGGCTCCACCGCGACCGCGGAGACGGTGGACGGGACGCTGAGGAGCACCGAGAGGTTGGTCCCGCCGTTGAGCGCGCCGATCACGTCGGGGCGACCGTCGCGATTCAGGTCCGCGACGGCGAGCCGGCTCGGGAAGCCGCCCATCGCGTAGTCGACCTTGGGCGAGAACGTCCCGCCGCCGCCAAGCGCGTGAAAGAACGAGATCGTGTTCACGGCCCCGAAGCCGTTCGGAACCATGAGATCGCGGGGGCCGTCCCCATCGACGTTGGCCCAGACGAGGTCGGAGGCGTTGTGGGTGATTGGAAGTAGGGTCGGGGAGTTGAACCCTCCACCCATCGATCCCAGCGCGACCGCGATGAATCGATTCCCCGGGGTTCCGGTCAGGGTCACGGCCGCATCCAGGAATCCGTCGCGATTCATATCGCCGACGACGAGCTGATCCGGCGTTTGTCCCACCGTGTAGGGCCGGATCGTCTGGAACCTGCCGTCCCCGATTCCGTGCAGGACCCCGATCGAGTTGGGGTTGATCCCGACGCCCAAAGCGACGATGAGATCCGGGATCCCGTCGCGATTCTCGTCACCGACGGCGATTGACGTGGGCCCGAAGGAACCGGTGCTCACTTCGTTCGTGAAGAAGGTTCCGTCGCCTTTTCCGCGGAAGATGAGGACGATGGAGCTCGCGGCGGAGGCGGCGGCAATGTCCGGCTTTCCGTCG
>DATEND010000418.1:0-8685 GCA_035275245.1 Candidatus Eiseniibacteriota bacterium | reverse complement strand
GACCAGAGCATCTACCGGTTCCGTGGCGCGCATCTGAAGAACATCCTCGATTTCCGGGAGCACTATCCGGACGCCAAGGAGATCGTGCTTCGCCGGAACTACCGGAGCACGCGCCAGATCCTCGACGTGTCGCGGCGCCTCATCACCGTCAACCGCGAGCGGCTGGAGGCGCGCTACGGGATCTCGAAGGAGCTCTACACCGAGAAGACGGGCCCGATGCCCGTCGTGAAGGAATTCGCGACGGAGTCCGAGGAGGCCGAGTGGGTCGCCGGGGACATCGCCGCGGCCGTGACCGATGGACGTCGGCGGTGGCGCGACTTCGCGATCCTCGTCCGCAACAACAAGCACGCCGAGCCGTTCCTCAAGGCACTCGACGAGCGCGGGATCTCCTATTACTTCTCTGGGAGCCGCGGCCTCTTTCAGCGCCCGGAAGTGAAGGAGCTGATCGCCGTCCTCCAGTCCCTCTTCCAGGAATCGCGCCCGGAGTACCTCTACCTCCTGGCGTCGGAGGGCTACGGCGTCGCCGAGGACGACTTGACCCGGCTCATGCATCTCCTGCGATCCCAACCGGTCTCGCTGCGCACGCTCTACCGCCGCGCGGCGGAGGGACGGCTCGGCGAGGAAATCTCCGAGGACGGCCGCGAGCGGATCGGCCGCCTCCTCGCCGATCTCCGCGCACTCGAGGAATTCGCGCGCGGGCATCGAACGGGCGAGGTGCTCTACGCCTACCTGGAACGGCGCGGGGCGCTCAAGACGCTCATGTCGTCGCACTCGTTCGAGGACGAAGCGCGCGCCCGAAACATCGTGAAGTTCTTCGCGATTATCCGCTCGTTCGAGAAAGTCGCGGTCTCCGATCGCGTCGCGCTCTTTCTCCGGCATCTGGAGGCCGTGCAGGAGTACGGCGAGGACCCGGCCGTCGCCGAGATCGACGCCGCCTCGGACGTCGTGCAGGTCCAGACCATCCACAAGGCGAAGGGACTCGAGTTCCCGGTGGTCTACCTCGTGCAGGCGGCGAGCGACCGGTTCCCGACGAGGTATCAGAGCAGTGCCCTCGAGCTACCGGGCGATTTGAAGAGCCCGAGCCACTTAACACCCGGTGAATTGCACCGAGAGGAAGAGCGCCGCCTCTGCTACGTCGCCCTGACCCGCGCGCGCGAAGAGCTGGTCACGACCTTCGCGCGCGACTACGGCACGCGGATCGAGCGGACGCGCAGCCAGTTTCTCTCCGAGGCGTTCGATCTGGGGAAGCCCGTCGCGGGGCGCAGAAGGCGTGAGGTGCTCGAGGCGCTCGAGGTCGATCGACCGGACGCGGCCGCGCCGCCGCCCGGTCCGCCGCGCGCGAAGGAGCCGCTCCAGCTCTCGTTCCAGAGACTTCAAGACTACGAGACGTGTCCGCTCAAGTACCGGTTCCTCCACGGCCTCTCGGTCGCGCCGATCCTGACCACGGACCACCGCGTCAATTTCGGAACGGCCGTGCACCGCGCCGTCGCGTATGCGCTCTCTCGCCGCGCCGAGGGTTTCGCGCCGACGGAGGACGAGGTGCTGGCGGTGTTCGGGGCCTCGTGGCGGCACGAAGGCTTTCACTCCGAGGATCACGAGCGGCGCCGATTCGAGCAGGGCACGGCGGCGATTCGGGAGTTCCTGGAGCGCGAAGTCGAGCACGGTCCGCCGGCGAGCGACGTGGAGCGCCACTTCCGGATCAAGCTCGGCGACGTCGTCGTGACCGGGAGCATCGACCGCGTCGACGAGGGCCCGGATGAGATCGTCCTGATCGATTACAAGACCACCGACGTGGATGACGCGGGGAAAGCGGACGAGGAAGCGCGAAAGAGCCTGCAGCTCTCCGTATACGCCCTCGCCTATCGCGAAATGACCGGGCGCGTTCCGGATCGGGTAGAATTACGTTACGTTCTGACGGGGGAAGTCGGGAGCGCGGATGTATCGGAGGAGCGCCTGGAGCGAACCCTCGAGAAGATCGCGGCGATCGCCAGGGACGTCCGCGCGGGTAATTTCCAGGCGCGGCCGAGCGAACGCTCGTGCTCGATTTGCGCGTGCCGCCCCATCTGCCGGGAATCGGCAGTTTAGGCCTAAGCAGTCCAGGCCAAGGAAGAGGCCCCATGCACGGAATCATTCTTTCGGAATTGAAGCGATTCGTGGAGGCACGGCACGGCGCGCCGACGTGGCCTCTACTTCTGGAGCGGGCGGGAGCCGCGAACGCGCGCTACCTTGCCAATGAAACCTATCCCGACCGAGACGTGGCGGCGATTGTCGAGGCGGTATCCGCGATGACCGGCGTCGAGGAGCAGGCGGTGCTGGAGGACTTCGGGGAGTTCATCGCGCCGGACCTGCTCGACGTCTACAGCGCCTTGATTCGACCGGAGTGGCGGACGCTCGACGTCATCTTGAACACCGAACGCACCGTGCACACGGTCGTTCGGATGCGGAGCCAGGGCGCGGCCCCACCGGAGCTCAAGTGCGTGCGAACGGGACCGGACGAGGTGATCCTGACCTACGACTCGCCGCGTAGGATGTGCGGCGTCGCCAAGGGGATCGGCCGCGGGCTGGGAAAGTACTTCCACGAGGACATCGCGATCGCCGAGAGCGCCTGCATGCACAAGGGCGCGCCGGCCTGCGTTATCTCGTTCCGCCGACTCGCGTAGCGGGCGGCGCGATCCGCGCCGCCCGACCCCGCGCCACCCGGACTAGACGAGCAGCTTGTCGAGGGCGCCGGTAATCTGCTGCTTCGGCACGGCGCCCACGATCTGGCCCGCCACCTTGCCGTCCTTGAAGAGGTAGAGGCTGGGGATGCTGCGGATCTGGTACTGGGTCGCGACGCGCTGATTGGAATCGACGTCCACTTTCGCGAACTTCACCCGCCCCTCGTACTGACGCGCGACTTCCTCGACGACGGGGGCGACCATCCGGCAGGGGCCGCACCACTCGGCCCAAAAGTCGACCAAGACGGGAATGTTCGACTTCAGCACCTCTGCGTCGAACGTGCTGTCGGTTACCTGCTTGACGGTCTCGGACATGAAGCGAAAGCTCCTTCGAAGTAAGGTTGTTGGAAGTAGTTGCGGCGTTCCGAACGGAGCCGCGCCCACGACGCTAACCCTTTAGACGCCACGGCGCAAGCCGAGATTCCGCCCCGCGTTGACACTCGCTTCGACGGTCGCATAGACTCGGCGGCTACGGTTCTCTAGCCCAATCGGCGCATATCGATGGGGGAGCGTTGATCCAGGTTTCCAAGCTCACCAAGACGTTTCACGATCGCAAGAAGGGGGACGTGCACGCGGTGCGCGGCGTCTCCTTCACATGTAGAGCGGGACAGGTCTTCGGCCTTCTGGGCCGAAACGGCGCCGGCAAGACGACGACCCTCCGCATGCTCGCCACGATTCTGGTGCCCACGGGCGGCACCGCGACCGTGGCCGGGTTCGACATCGTCGAGAAGTCGGCTGAGGTTCGCCGGCGGATCGGATACCTCTCCGGCGAGACCAAGCTCTACGACCGTCTCACCGGCCGGGAGTTGCTCCAGTACTTCGGCTCGCTTGCCGGGATGTCCGGCGCGAACGTCGCGGCACGTATCGCGGGCCTGAACGATCGGTTCGCGCTTGCCGAATTGCTCGACGTGCGCGTCGGAAAGATGTCGACCGGCATGAAGCAGCGTCTCTCGATCGCCCGCGTCGTGTTCCACGACCCGGAGGTCCTGATCTTCGACGAGCCGACCGCGGGGCTCGACGTCATTGCCGCGCGCGGCGTGCTCGGGCTGATCGACGAGTTGAAACGGCAGGGCCGGACCATCATCTACTCGACCCACATCATGACCGAGGCCGAGCGGATCTGCGACGAGGTCGCGATCATCGAGCGCGGCGAGATCCTCGCGGAGGGACCGTTGGAGACGATCCGGAGCCGTGCCCCGAGCCGCTCGGTCGAGGACGTGTTCGTGTCGGTCGTGACCGGCGCCGCGGGAGGGCCGATCGATGACCGCTAGGACCATGGCGGTCTTCCGGAAGGAAGTCATCGACACGCTCCGAGACGGGCGGACGATCTTCGCGATCTTCGTTTTTCCGTTTCTCCTCTACCCGGCCATGCTCACGCTGGTGTCGTGGATCGAGAGCAAGAACGACGAGGAGGCCAGGCTGGTCCCGGTTCGCGTCGGAATCGTGGGCGAGGCGGAGATTCCGGGACTTCGGGAGTGGGTGGCCGCCATGCCGGCCACCACGCCGGTCACGCTCGAGAGCGCGCCGGAGCGTTTGGAGGATGCGAAGGTGGACGTCGCGTTCGTGGTTCCCGCCGGCGTCGACTCCGCGATCGCGCGCGGGGACAGCGTGCGGGTCCAACTCATCTACAAGGACGCGGACAACACGTCGAGCGCGGGGATGCAGCGGGTCCGCCCGATCCTCGATGACGTCCGGCAGTCGCTCACCGTCCGGTGGGCGCGGTCGTTGGGCGCCAAGGCCGAAGCCGCGCCCCCGTTTCGGGTCGATCGGCGCGACATTTCCTCCCAAACGGACAAGGGCCGGTTCTTCGCCGCGCTCCTGATCCCCTACCTCCTCGTCTTCATGGTGGCCGCCGGCGCCATGCAGACCGCGGTGGACGCCACGACCGGGGAAAAGGAGCGAAGCACGCTCGAGACGCTTCTCTCCACCGCGGCGTCGCGCGGGGAATTGGTCATGGGGAAGGCGCTCGCGGTCCTGGCGACATCGATCACGGGGGCAATAACCGGAATCACGGGACTCTGGCTGACGTTCAACGTCGTGACCAAGGTGATGCCCGGCATGGGCGAGAGCAACACCCTCCAGCTGACCATCGGTCCGGACAAGGCAGTTCTTCTCTTCCTTACCCTGATTCCGGCGGCAGTCTTCCTGAGCGCGGTTCTCATCGCGATCGGCTGCTTCGCGCGCAGCATGCGCGAGGGGCAGACCTACGCCTCGTACGTCTACATGGGCTCGGTCTTCCTCGGCCTCGGAAGTTTCGGACAGCAAACACCGGCGCTTCGCCAGTTCTTCATCCCGATCCTGAACACGGCGCTCCTCCAGCGCGAGATCCTCACCGACACCGTGAACACCCTGCACGCCATAACGGCGCTCGGCGTGACCACCGCGATCGCGGCGCTCATGCTGGTCGTCGCGGTCCGTCTCTTCTCGAACGAGACCGTCCTGTTCCGCACCTAAATCCCCGGAGCCAGTCATGAAGCGCGACATCGACGCCCTCCTCACCGAACGCAAGCTCTCCGCCGCCGTCATCATCAAGGGCGAGCACCCGAATGCGACCTTCCGGTACGCGGTCGGGCCCGCCGCCAGCCACCTGACCACCGGGATGCTGGTGCTGCGTCCGGGCAAGCAGCCGCATCTCCTCTACGCCGGCATGGAGCGCGACGCCGCGGCCGGCACGCCGTTCGAAAAATCCGAGTACGGCGACTGGGGTTACACGAAGATTCGCGAGAAGGAGGGCTCGCCCGTCGGCGCGACCGCGCGTCTGCTCCAGACCCTGCTCTCGCACCTCAAGGTTTCCGGGGACGTGCTTTTCTCCGGGGTCCTCGACGTCGGCCAGGGCTATCACGTGCTGGAGCGGCTGCGCGAGTACCTTCCGGGAATTCGGATCGCGGCGGACGGCGACCCGGGGCTCTTCCACCAGGCCCGTCTCACGAAGGACGAGGACGAGATCGCGGCTGCGCGTGCGGTCGGGGAGGTCTGCGCCCGCGCCTACGCGCGCATCACGGAGATCATCCGCAGCGGCAAGCTCGAGGGTGCGCGGCTCAAGGACTCGGAAGGCTGGGTCACCATCGGGCGGCTCCGCCGCGAGACACGCCGCATCTTCTTCGAGGCGGGTCTCGAGGAACCGCACGGAAACATCGTCGCGATGGGTCGCGACGCCGGGGTTCCGCACAACACGGGGAACGACGCCGACGTGCTGGAAGAGGGCAAGCCGATCGTCATCGATCTCTTCCCGGCGCAGGCCGGCGGGGGCTACTATCATGACGTCACGCGCACGATCTGCGTCGGGAAGGCGCCGGCCGAACTCAGGGAGTTACATTCGCTGGTCCGGGAGGCCGTGACACGGACCGTGGAATCCATGCACGTGGGCGCGTCGGGGCGCACCTATCAGGAGCTTGTTTGCGATCTCTTCGAGGCGCGCGGTCACAAGACGATCCGGCAGGACGAACGGCTTACCGAAGGCTACGTCCACGGACTGGGCCACGGCGTCGGCTTGGAAGTGCACGAGCGGCCGAACCTGAGCGGCAACGCGGCGAATCGCGATCGCATCGAGCCGGGCTCCCTCTTTACGGTGGAGCCGGGACTCTATTATCCATCCCGCGGATTGGGCGTCCGGATCGAGGATGTCGTCCACGCGAGACCCGACGGCACGATTGAGACCCTCACGGACGTTCCCTACGAACTCGAAGTCGCTCCCGCGTAGCTCGGGACCGACGCCGCACGCGATCCCTTCGCGTCTTCCGGAACGGCCGCGCGACGGCATGCCGCACGCGCGGGGCGAACTCGCGGTGCTGGCGGGCCGATTGGGCCGCGTCTCCCGGACAGCACCGCCGCAGGAGCCGCTGACCGAGCTGCGCCTCCTCGCCGAGACCGCGGGCGCTTCCGTGGCGGGCGAGGTGGTCCAGCGCCGGAGCCCCATCCGCGCGTCCACGTTCCTGAGCAAGGGGAAAATGGACGAAGTGCGCGAGCTCGCCCTGGAGAAGGGCGCGACGCTCCTCCTCCTGGACGACGATCTCTCGCCGGGGCAGGCGCGAAATCTCGAGGAAGAGCTGAAGATCAAGGTCGTCGATCGAAGCGGGCTCATCCTCGACATCTTCGCGCGCCGCGCGCGAACCCGCGAGGCGCGGCTCCAGGTCGAGCTGGCGCAGCTCGAGTATCTCCTCCCGCGGCTCACCAAGATGTGGAGCCACCTCTCGCGGCTCGGCGGCGGCATTGGAACGCGCGGCCCTGGCGAGACGCAGCTCGAAGTCGACCGTCGCCGCATTCGGGAGCGAATCGCCAAGCTGAAGCACGCGCTCGAGGGCGTCGTTCGCGAGCGGCGCGTCCAGCGGAAGGGACGGCGCGATTGCCACAAGGTCTCGCTCGTCGGGTACACGAACGCGGGCAAGTCGACGCTCTTCAACGCGCTGACCCGGTCCCACGTCTACGTCGAGGACCAGCTCTTCGCGACCCTGGACCCGACGACGCGTGCGTTCGCCGCATCGGACGGGAGTCGGGCCTTGGTCACCGACACGGTCGGGTTCATCCGCAAGCTTCCGCCGCATCTCGTGGCGTCCTTCCGCGCGACGCTCGAGGAAGTCGCCGAGGCCGATCTCTTGCTCCACGTCGTCGATTCCGCCGAGCCCGATCCCGACGCGCACATTCGCGCCGTGGAGACCGTGCTCGAGTCGATCGCGGCGCTGGGGCGTCCGCGCCTTCTCGTGTTCAACAAGATCGACGCCCTCCCGGACGAGGAGGCGCTGATCGGCCTTCGCGCCCGCTTTCCGGGCGCCCTCTTCGTCTCCGCCGTCGAGCGAACCGGGCTCGCGGAGCTTCGGCAGGACGTCCTTCGCCGCCTGCGCGACGAATCCGGAAGGGCTGCGATGTCCGTTCACGCGGCCTCGGCCCGCCGCGCGGCCGAACGGGAGGAGTTCGAGCGGTGAGCGCGGCGCCCCGCCCCGCGCCCTCGACTCCAGACTCCGCGACCTCCGGCCGAAGCCCGGCGGATCGCGTCGAACGAATCCAGGAGGCGCTCTGCGAGGACGGGCTCGCGGGCTGGCTCCTGTTCGACTTCCACGGATCCAACCCGATCGCGCGCTCCGTGCTGGGCATGGCGGCGGCGGCGCCGAACGCCGCGAAGACGACGCGCCGCTGGTTCTACCTCGTGCCGGCGCGCGGAACGCCGCAAAAGCTCGTCCACCGAATCGAGCCGCGCGCCCTCGATCATCTGCCCGGCGAGGCGGCCGTCTACCTCACGTGGGAAGAGCTCGACCGCGAGCTGGGCGTGCTCGTGCGGCGCGCCGTGTCGGGGCACTCGAACGTGGGAGGGTACGCGCCGGCGATCGCCATGGAGTACTCGCCCGAGGCGCGCCTCCCGTACGTAAGCAAGGTGGACGCCGGCACGGTGGAGCTGGTGCGCGCCGCCGGGGCGCAGGTCGTGTCGTCCGCCGATCTGGCCCAGCGCTTCGACGGGGTTCTCGATCCGGAGGCCCGCCGCGACCACCGGCGCACGGGCGTGACGCTCGACGGGATCATGGCCGCGGCCTTCCAACGGGCACGCGAGGCCGTCCAAAGCGGCGGGCGCATCACGCTCACGGAGGTCGGTCTGCAGCAGTTCCTCCTCGAGCGCTTCGCCGCCGCCGGCCTCGTCTCGTCGGATCCGCCGACGGTCGCGGTCAACGCCCACTCGGGCGACCCCCACTTCTCCACCGCCGCCGGCACCGACGTGCCGATCCGCGCGGGGGACTTCCTCCTGATCGACGCGTGGGCGCGAAGAAACGCACCTGGATCGGTCTACGCCGACTACACGCAGGTCGCCTCGCTCGGCGCTAGCGCGCCGGAGCGCCAACGCGCCGTCTTCAACGTCGTGCGCGACGCTCGCGACGCGGCGATCGATCGCGTGCGCCGCGCGCTTGCCGAGAGCCGGACGATCCGCGGGTGCGACGTGGACGACGCGGCGCGCGAGGTGGTTCGCGCGGGAGGATACGGCGAC
>DATEND010000417.1:0-2245 GCA_035275245.1 Candidatus Eiseniibacteriota bacterium | reverse complement strand
GCCCGCCTCCGCCGGTGCTTCCAGCCCGGCGGCGTTCGCGCGAAGAGGGCGCCGGGCTGGAAGCCGCGGCGCATGCGGGCTGGAAGCCCGCCCTCCAACGGCTAATTTCCGTCCAACATGCTTTATGATGGAATGACGGAGTTACCCATGTCGCGTCGGGATGTCGGTTTCGTGTCGCTTGCGGTGGTCTGGCTGATCGTCGTCGTGGGCGGAATGGCCTATACGTGGCGCTACAAGACGATCCCCGGAAGGGCCGCAACCGCTCCCGAGCGGTGGCCGGCCGCCTCGGAGTTGCAGCGGTCTTCCGAACGCGCGACGCTCGTCCTTCTCGCCCATCCGCGCTGTCCCTGCTCGAGGGCGAGCATCGCTGAGCTGGCGCGGCTTCACGCGGTCATCGGTTCCCGGGTCCGGACGATCGTGCTCTTTCTCCGGCCCGATGGCATGAGCGAGGGATGGGAGCGGAGCGATCTCTGGTCCAGAGCGGCGGAGATCCCGGGAGTGATGGTCGTCGCCGATGCCGATGGACGTGAGGCTCGCGTGTTCGGCACGCATACGTCGGGAGAGGTCCTCGATTACGACCGTTCGGGGACCCTGGCGTATTCGGGAGGAATCACCGGAGCGCGGGGACACGAAGGAACCAGCGCCGGGTTTCGGACGATCGTCTCGCTTGCTCGTGGACAGAGAGTCGACCGCCGCGAGGCGCCGGTGTTCGGGTGCTCTCTCGACACGAGACCGCCGGAAGTGAAAGGACGGACATGATGGCCGAGGGTAGTGGAAACGTGGAGAGACTCGTCCGGATCGCGGACGAGCGCTTCGATGCGCACCGCGACGCGAACTACCGGTACACCGACCGCATGCTGGCCTGGTTGCTGATTGCCGAGTGGGTCTTCGGAGTCGTCCTTTCTCTCGTTTTTTCTCCCGACGCGTGGGAAGGCAAGTCGCGGGTCCTCAACATTCACGTTCCGCTCGCGATCCTACTGGGCGGCGCGATCGTGGCGGTTCCCGTCTTTCTCGCGTTTGTCCGTCCCGGCTGGACCGTGACGCGACACGTCATCGCGATCGGCCAGCTTCTCACCTCGGCGCTGCTCATCCATCTGAGCGGAGGCCGCATAGAAACGCATTTTCACGTCTTCGGATCGCTCGCCTTCCTCGCGTTCTATCGCGACTGGAAGGT
Source organism: Candidatus Eiseniibacteriota bacterium (assembly GCA_035275245.1). GTDB lineage: Bacteria > Eisenbacteria > RBG-16-71-46 > SZUA-252 > SZUA-252 > DASQJL01. The sequence goes on along the minus strand of DATEND010000417.1, from coordinate 1,071 downwards.
GTTGATGACCGGGACGCTGGTGGTAGTCGCCGATCACTTTCTGCGCGGAACGTTCTACCCCGAGTCGGTCTACGGCATCACGAATCCCGAGTGGTGGCGCTTTCTCGAGCACGCGTTCTGGGTCGTCTTCATCGATATCGTCCTGGTGATCTCGTGCCTCCGAGGCGTGAAGGAAATGCGCCGGCTGGCCGAACAGAGCGCGGAGCTCGAAGCGGTGGCGTTGAGCCATCTGACTGCGGGTGCCGCGTGAAGTCGCCCGGTTTCGACCTGGCGCGAGTCGAGCTCGAGCCAACGATCTGGAAGGGCCTGACCCGGCCGCAGTTCGAGGCCTTGCCGTTCCCGGAACGGATCCGCCTCGTCCTGGAGAGGAAAGTGAAGTTTTTCAGGCAGGGGGACGAGATCTCGCCGACCGAGGCGCTGCGCGGAATCTGACCGCGGTACGATAAGCGGGATGGAACAGAAAAGCGGAAGTCCGGTTCCGAAGGCTCTGCTCATCGGTTGCGGTGTGGTGTTCGTCAGCGGCGCGATCATCGTCGCCGCGTTGTTCTTCTGGCTGTCGTCCACACCGGAAAGCGGCGTCAAGCTCGGCAACGAGATGGACGAGTACGCGATCAAGTACCTGGACAAGCACAAGATCCTGAATCCGGGAGAGGAAGTCCTCGCCTACTACGAACACCACGATGGCCATGGACGGCACCGAGGCGGCCATCCTCACCAACCAGCGAGTCGTCTACCACAAGGACGGACGATCCACGGCCATCCGGCTGGCGGACGTGCGGGACGTCCGCCATCGCCGCGAGTCGCTGATCGGAGACGTGATCGAGATCGATGACGGTGCGGGGAAGATCATGAAGATCGAGATCGCCCCGCTCAATCAGGGTGAGACGTTCAAGAACGCGCTGATGAGCGCCTGGAAAGCGGCCGGCGGGGCTTAGGAAATCGCGTTGGAGGGCCGGGCTTCCAGCCCGCCCGCGCCGCGGCTTCCAGCCCGGCGCCAGTTCGGACGCTGCACGTGCTAATTGCCGCGGGGCTGGAAGCCGCCGCGGAAGCGGGCTGGAAGCCCGCCCTCCT
>DATEND010000416.1:0-2945 GCA_035275245.1 Candidatus Eiseniibacteriota bacterium | reverse complement strand
TCCCCGATACTCGCTTTGTGGAAACGCCTCCGTCGAACCTCGTGCGCCGCGACGCGCACGCTCGACGGACTAGAAAAAAACTAGAAGACGTAGAGGAGCTTCGCGAGGTCGGTTTTTAGGGTGGCGATGATTCGGTGGCGGTTCGCTCGGTGGGCGAGGAGGAGTTGGTGGCCGGGGGGGACGGGACTTTGGAAGACGATGTCGGAAGGACTTGTTTCACGATAGAGCTCGGACCAGATGACGGCGCTCGATCCTGCGGGTAAGAGCTCGAAGCGAATGGCGAGCTCGGAGACGGCATTCGGCTCTTGGCCTGCAATACGATCCGAGACGATGACCGGCCGCAGAACGAGATCGACCTGATCGAGCTCGTTGAACGTGACCCCCTCGAAGATCGACATGGTCGAGAGATCCTTGTGGAGTTCGGCGCGAAGATCCTCGGCGGTCATGAGGCTACCCTCGACCGATTCGCGCTCATCCTCGGGCGGCGCGATGAACAGTCGGTACGCGACGGCGCCCGGCTGCGGCGCCGGCGCAGAGGCGATGCTCGGCGGCGGATCGACGCGCGGCTCGGGTACGTGCGACGCGCATCCGAGCAGCACGAGGCACGCGAGGATCCCCGACAAGGGACGTGCCGGCAGAGTCGTCACCGGCGCCGATCCCGCACGAGGCGACGAGCGCGAATGACTGCGGCGAGACGTCATCTGAGCATTCAGCATAAGGCCCCCCTCGTCGAGGGAGGCCATGAGGTCACGGAGTGGTCGGCCAGCGCCTACCTGTACAGACCCTTGATCCCGCCCCAAGTGCTCGACTCGACCGGGTTCGGCGGCGGGCACTCGTTCGTGAGCTCGCCACTCCACGCCCAATTATAGCCAGCGGGAACGCTGAAGAAAAAGTTGCTGCTCACGGTCGCGTTCCAAACCCACGTCGGCGAAAGGAGCACCGGCAGCGAATCTCCGGCCACGAACGTCACCGTTCCGCGAATCTCGCCCGTGGAATCGGGACCCGAGCCGCCCGCATCGCCGTAGTCGATCAGCAGGTCGTCGATCGTTCCGACCAGGATCGGATCGCCGTCCGTGAAGAGGCTCGGCACGCTCGAATTGGGCGGATTGGCCGTCGGCGGCCGCGGTGAGTCTCGACTGACGTCGTAGAAGATCGTGATCGTTCCGCCGCCGCCGTACGAGAACGTGTCGGGGTCGGAATCGACGAAGGCATCGAGGTCGACGCCCGTGATGTAGAACGTGTATTCGGATCCCGACGAGTTGTCGTAGTTCATCGGACGTCCGGGATTTTGCGGGGTGGTCTTGTTGATGCGGCCCACGATCTCGAGCGCGCTTCCGGCCGAGGGATCCTGCGTTCCGTGGCCCCACGAGTTTCCGAAGTCGAGAATGAACTGCCTCGATCCGGGATCACAGCCGGGCTGGCCGTATGCTGCGCTAGCCGAGACGAAGATCAGGGCGGCTGCGACGAAAAATCTCATGATGAGCCCCTCTCACGTCACCCGATGAAACGAACGCGCCGCCTCTCGGCGGCGCGTCGATGCCTGCTAGTTGCTGTACAGCCCCTTGATCTGGCCCCAGGTCGACTCTTGCGTCGAGTTCGGCGTCAGGAAGATGTTGCCGGCTCCCTGATTGTCGTAGCCCTCGGGCGGGAATGGCGGGCCGATGCTTGCGGTGAAGGTGTAGCCATCCTGCGTTCCGACGTTGTTCACGAACGTGCCGGAATCGAAGAAGAGCGTGCCTTCCCAGTTGCCCGTGTTGGACGCCGTGTTGAACACCTGGGTGAACGACGTGAAGTCGCCGTGCAGGTAGTTCGGGTCAGCCGTGGCGTCGATCCACGTTGAAGGGGTCGTGGCGTTCGGGGGATTCGTGCCGTACGTGCCGGCGGTGCCGATCGGAGCGAAGTCATCGACGTAGATCTGGAACTCGCCGCCCGTGTAAACGACGGTGACTTCCGACCCGTTGACCGACTCGCCGAGCGACGTCAAACCGGAGACGTACCAGGTGTACTCGTAGAGAGACGTGTCCCAGGTGAGTGGCGGGAAGACATCGCTGATGTAGCCGACGCCGCTCAGAACATCACCAACCGCGGACGGGGGGAAGCCGCCGGTCTCCCAAACGTTGCCATCGTAAGTGATGATCGTTTGGCCCTGCGCCCCTACTGCGTACAGAGGGATCAGGGCTAGTGAGAGCACCCAAAGCAACTTCTTCATTCGGCACCTCCCGTGAGTGTTAACTCGCTCTGCCTGTGGCGATTCGCAAAATTCAAAAATCGATCGTTGTTGACCAAGATGTCAGTGACGCCAGAGAGGTTACTCTCCCTCTAAGCTTGGGGGCGATGATATCAAAACGTAAGTAAGCGCGTCAACTTGTTTTTTAGTCCTCGTATGGCTTTTCCACGAACGGCGCGGAACGACCACGATCCGCACTATCTAAGCAAAATCAGCTTCTCCCGCCAGGAATCCGTTCCCGATTCCAGCCGGAAAAAGTAGACCCCCGGACCCACATTGACGCCGGATCGATCCTTCCCGTCCCAGGCGGCGGCGTACTCCCCGGCCGCGGCGTCGGAGTCGACCAGGTCACGGACCAACTGGCCCTGGACGTTGTAGACCCGGAGCGCCACATGGCCTGGCCGCGCCAGGCGGTACGCGACGCGGGAGATCGAAGCGGCCGGGTTCGGCGAGGGGTGCCCCAGGCCGGAAACCATCGTCGGCGCGCCACTCACGCCGGTGGCCGGGTCGTTCGCTAGGAGCGCGAGCATGGCCGTGTTCGCCCCCGCGACCACGAGATCGATTCTCCCGTCCGGGATGAAGTCGCCGGAAGTTACGGCCCCGGGCGGGAACGGCAGCGCGTAGGACGAATCCACGCCGAACTGTCCCCCGCCGGTCCCAAAGAGCACCGCCGCGTTCTGGTCGTCATCGCTGATCGAAGAGACGTCGAGGATCTCAT
>DATEND010000415.1:0-2715 GCA_035275245.1 Candidatus Eiseniibacteriota bacterium | reverse complement strand
GATCCCGATCGCGCACAGCGAGGCGGATTACCGGAAGCCGATCCTGCACGGCGAACGGATCGCGGTCCGCGTCGACGTGTCGCGCGTGGGGCGCGCTTCCTTCTCGCTGGCGTATCGCGTCACGGGACCTGGCGGCCCAGGCGACGTTCGCGCGGAGGTGAAGACCGTCCACGCCTTCGTGGAGAAGAAGTCGATGAAGCCGATCCCGATCCCCGAGGACCTACGGGTGTTTCTGCTTCGCCACCTCGTCCAGGAACCGGTCGCGCAGAACCCGCCGCAATAGTTTTCCCGAAGCGCTGCGCGGGAGCGCGCTCACCACCATCAAGTACCGCGGCAGCTTGAAGCCGGTCAGGTGCTCGCCGGCGTGCGCGCGCAGCTCCTCGAGGGTGACGCTCCGGCCGGGCTTGAATTCCACCGCGGCGGCCACTTCCTGTCCCCACTCCGCCGAGGGGAGCGCCACCACGCAAGCGGCCTGGATCGCGCCGTGCGAGAGAATCGCCCGCTCCACTTCGGTCGGCGAGACGTTCTCGCCGCCGGTGACGATTCGATCCGAGCGCCGGTCGAGCACGATCAGGCGGCCTGCCTCGTCCCGGACACCGATATCGCCCGTGCGGAGCCAGCGGCCCGCCAGCGCGGCCGCCGTCGCCTCCGGGTCGCCAAGATAGCCGGCCATCACCGTCGGGCCGCGCACCACGATCTCGCCCTCGACGCCGGGGTCCGCGACACGGTCGTCGTCGTCGCGGATCTGGACGCGCGTGAACGCGAGCGGGATGCCGGCCGTCGCGAAGCCGTTCGGCCAGTCTCCGAGCGGCAGCGTGGTCACCTGCGACGTCGCCTCGGTCAGTCCGTACGTCGGGAGGCACCGCATCTGAAGCGCGGCTGCTTCCTCGAGCAGCTCCGGCTCGATCGGCCCGCCTCCGATCAGCGCCGCCCGAAGCGTCGGGGGAAACGGCCGGCCCCGGCGCGCCGTCAGGAGCCGCCGAAGCATCGTCGGCACGAGGGAGACGAGCGTCACGCCCTCCCGATCGATCGCCTCGTTGACGGCCTCGGGGACGAAGCGCTCGTGGAGCAACACGCCGGTGCCGTACGCCGCGCACCGCGTCAGAATCGAAAGGCCGCCGACGTGGTGCAGGGGAAGGCAGCAGAGCCAGAGATCGTCCTCGCGCACCCCGAGATTCCGCGCCGACCCGATCGCGCTCCAGTGAAAATTGCCGTGCGTCAGGACCGCCGCCCGCGGCGCGCCCGACGTGCCCGACGTGAAGCAGATCGCCGCCGGTGCATCGAAGCGGCGCGTGAGCGGTATCGAAGGGTCGATCTCCGGCGCTGCCGCACGGGGAGCGCCGGCCGCTTTCGGATCCACCGGATTGAAGTAGTCCGCGGTGAGCGAGAGATCCACGTGCGACCGCTCCCGAAGCGCGTGGCGCTCCTCGGCGGTCGCCTTCGGGTCGATCAGCACGGGGAGAAGCCCCACGCGATGGAGCGCGTGGAACGTCACCGCGAGATGGAACGCGTCATTCGGATCGAATTCGAGCGCCACGTGCTCGCCGGCGCCGAGCCCGCGGGCGAGCAGCATGTCCGCGGAGGCCCACACCGCGTGGTCCAGCAGGGCGTAGGTCCAGGCCGAGCGCGCGCTTCGAAGCGCGACGCGTTCCGGCTGGGTCGCGGCCCAGAATTGAACCGGGTCGTGCGTGATCATTCGGACGCGATCCTCTCGATGGTGGTGATGGTGATCCCTTGTCGCGCGAGGCCGTACTCGATGTTGAGCCCGAGGCCGGGCTCGCGGGTGAGGCGAACGGTGCCCGGAGGCTCCTCCGGGCTCGGCATGGCGAGCTCGTGCGCGAAGTCGCGGATCGGGCCGACGCCATGAGCGTACGGCGTCGGACCGAGCGACGCCGCAAGATGCGCGGCGCCGTGCCGCCCGATCACCGAATCGAGGAACCCCGTGACGACGACGTCGTACCCGTGCTCGCGCGCGAAGCAAGCCACCGTGCGCGCGGGAAGCAGGCCGCCCAGCACCATGGGCTTCACGATCAGGATGTCGGCGGCGTTTTGCTCCACGATTGCCTGGGCCGTGGCGAAGTCGCGCACGGCTTCGTCCGCGGCGATCGTGACGCCGCACGAGGCGCGCACGCGGCCAAGGGCGGCAATGTCCTCGGCGCGAACGGGTTGCTCCGCGAATTCGAGACGGAAGGGTTCCATGGCGCGAAGCGACGAGATCGCCTCGTCCTCCGTCCACGCCTGGTTCGCATCCACGCGGATGCGGAGTCCCGGACCGCCGGCCTCGCGGAGCGCGCGAATCCGGTCCAGATCGTCGGCCAGAGGACAGCCACCGACCTTGAGCTTCACCGTCGTGACGCCGTGTGCCCGGTATTCGGCCGCGAGCGGTCCGATCTCGGCCGCGGGCACGCGTGGAATCGTCGCGTTCGCGGGGACCTGCTCCAGGGCATCGGATCCGCCCATGAGCCGCGCGATCGAAACGCCCCAGCAGATGCCCAGAAAATCGTGGAGGGCCAAGTCGATCGCGTGCCGCGCCGCCGGCGCCGCCGCCACGGGTGCTAAGTGCCGCAAATCGCGGATCGCGTTCGAGATCTCGTTCTCGGTGAGCCCGATGAGCCGCTTCGCCGCGAGCCGAAGCGCGGCGACGCTCGAGGCGAACGACTCGAGACCGAATCCGGCCATCGGGGCGCTCTCCCCGGCGGCCGGACGCTGGAGACC
>DATEND010000414.1:0-2923 GCA_035275245.1 Candidatus Eiseniibacteriota bacterium | reverse complement strand
TCGAGGACCCGGAAGTGCCACGCGATGTTCGGCAAATGGGACACGCGCGCGAGGCGCTGGCCCACCGAGTCGACGTAGCGCTGCACCGCCGGGTCGCCGTAGAGCCCGTATTCCGCGATGATCGCCGGATCGGACTCGCGTCCGATCTCCAGTTCCTTTCCGGTGGAAACGAGCGAAATCTGACGTTTTCCGGTCGCCGGGTTCGTGGCGCAGCCGCCCAGCCAGGCGGACGCGACCAGAACGAGCAGGGGAAGGGCGATCGGGAAGCGAGGCGCGGCGTTTCGGGGGCGTCCATTCCGGGTCATAAATCGCTCCATGAGTCGAAGGGATGCAATGCCGTCCGCGATATGATACACCGATGCCGCGCGATCGCACCCCCCGAACCGAGCGACCGCGTCCGAGAACCCGCGACCCCGAGGAGGCCATGCCCGCCGCGACCGTCGAACTCGAGCCGCTGTGCGTCAACACGATCAAGTTTCTTTCGGCGGACGCCGTGGAGAAGGCCAAGTCGGGGCACCCCGGAACGCCGATGGGAACCGCCGACATGGCGCTCACCCTTTGGTCTTCCTTCCTTCGCTTCGACCCGGACGATCCCACCTGGCTGAACCGCGATCGCTTCGTCCTCTCCGTGGGCCACGCCTCGATGCTTCTCTATTCGCTCCTCCATCTGTACGAATGCGGCCTTCCCCTCGATGAGATTCGCCGGTTCCGGCAGTGGAGCTCGAAGACGCCCGGTCATCCGGAGCATGGACACACGGCCGGCGTCGAGGCCACGACCGGCCCGCTCGGGCAGGGATTCGGAAACGGCGTCGGAATGGCGCTCGGGCAGCGAATGCTGGCGGCTCGCTTGCCGAATCTCGGCCGCCTGCTCGACCACAAGGTCTACGGCATCGTGAGCGACGGCGATCTCATGGAGGGCGTCGCCTCGGAGGCGGCGTCGCTCGCCGGCCACTGGGGCCTGAGCAACCTGATCTACCTCTACGACGACAACCATGTCTCGATCGAGGGCCCGACGTCCCTCGCGTACAACGAGGATGCCGCGGCCCGATTCGAGGCCTATCGGTGGCGGACCGAGCGCGTGGACGGACACGATCGGCGCGCGGTCGCCGACGCGCTCGCCCGCGCGGTCGCCGAAACGTCGCGCCCGACCCTGATCGTGGCGCGTACCACGATCGGGAAGGGCGCGCCGACGAAGCAGGGGACCGCGAAGACGCACGGGGAGCCGCTCGGGGCCGAAGAGCTCAAGCGCGCGAAGGAGGCGGCGGGCTGGCCGCTGACGCCCGAGTTCCACGTTCCCGAGGAGGCGCGCGCATATTTTCACGAGCGGGCCGAGGAAAAGCGGCGCGCCCGCGCGGCCTGGGAAGCGCACTACCAGGCGGCGCGTCGCGCGCATCCCGAAGAGGCCGCCGAGCTGGATCGGTACTTGAGCCGAGCGATTCCTGGCGATCTCGAAGAGCGGCTCGCGTCCGAAGCGGCGTCGGGCGAGGCGCTCGCGACGCGCACGTGGTCGAGCCGGATGATTCAGGTCGCCGCGCCATTGATCCCGGCCCTCGTGGGCGGCTCCGCGGACTTGGGCCCATCCACGGCGACGGACATCAAGAGCGCCCCGGACGTCGCGCGACCGGAAGGGGACCCGAAGGCGCCGATCCGCTTCGAAGGCCGCACGCTCCACTTCGGTGTCCGCGAGCACGGCATGGGCACCATCGTGAACGGCCTCGCCCTGCACGGTGCGTTCCTGCCGTTCGGCGCCACGTTCCTCGTCTTCTCCGACTACATGCGCGCCTCGATCCGGCTCGCCGCGCTCACCGGGCTTCGCTCCATCTTCGTGTTCACGCACGACAGTGTGTTCCTGGGGGAAGACGGTCCCACGCACCAGGCGGTGGAGCACGTGCCGTCGCTTCGGCTGATTCCAAACCTGCATCTCTGGCGGCCCGCCGACGGTCTGGAGACGGCGGTGGCCTGGGCCGCCGCGCTCGAGCGCATGGAGGGGCCCACGGCGCTCGTGCTCACGCGCCAGAAGACCGCGGCGCTGACGCGCCAGGCGGGATTCGATCGCAAGGAGATTCGCTCCGGCGGCTACGTGCTCGCCGAGGCGGAGGGCGGCCGCCCGCGCGTCGTCCTGATCGCCACGGGATCCGAAGTGTGCGTGGCGGTCGGAGCGCGGGCGATCCTCTCCTCGCGGGGGATCGCGACGCGCGTCGTGTCCCTGCCGTGCGTCGAGCGGTTCCTGACCGCGCCCGCGTCGTACCGGAATTCGGTGCTCCCAAAGGGCGCGCGCCTCGTCACGATCGAAGCCGCGCGCACGCCCCCGTGGACGACCGTGGCGGGCCAAGATTCGCTCCGGATCGGAATCGACCGCTTCGGCGCCTCGGCACCGGCGGAGGTCCTCGCGAAGGAGTTCGGCCTCACGCCCGAGCCCGTGGCCGAACGGATCGAGGCGTGGCTCTCCAAGGAGTGATCGAGGCCAGACTCCCGCGTTGTTGGCTCGCGGCCGTCCTCGTCGCGGCGCTTCTCTTCACGCTGCCGTTCCGAGCGCCGTTCATCGACGATAGCTACGCCCACTTCCAATTCGCGAAGCAGCTCCTCCGCGGCCAAGGATTTGCCTTTACGCCGGGGGAGGCGCCGGGCGGCGTCGGGAGCCCGCTCTGGGTTCTCCTTCTAGCGGGCATCGGCCGCATCGTTCCGTCCGCCGCGGAGACGCCGCTCGATCCCGCGACCGTGCCCACGCTCGCTCGAGTCGCGACGGCGCTCGGCCTCGCGGCCCACCTCGCGTCGATCGTGGTGCTGGCGCGCCTCGGGCGTCGGCTTGGATGGCCGACGTGGGCCGCGCTCTTGGGCGCGGCCCTCTTTGCGTTCGACGGCTGGCTGGCTCGCTGGGCGCCCTCGGGGATCGAGAGCGCGCTCGCGGTGCTCCTCGTCGTCA
>DATEND010000413.1:0-2136 GCA_035275245.1 Candidatus Eiseniibacteriota bacterium | reverse complement strand
CTTCGGGGGGATATCCCGTCAGAACCAGCTCCGGGAACGCCACGATGTCGGCGCCCTGCGCCCGCGCCTGTTCGATGAATTCGATGACCCGCTTGGCGTTTCCTGGGAGATCGCCCACCGTGGGGTTCATCTGGGCGAGCGCGATCCGGATCGGGCGAAGTGTTCCCGCCCGCGGCCGGGCCGACTTGGAAGGACTCATACTCCGATGCTACCACGTCACTTGACCGGGGCGTTAACCGGGTGGCCGAGAGGGCGCGCGGCTGGGTTATAATTCACGCCATGCCAAAGACTTCGGTTGCGGTTTTCGGGAGCAGTCAGGCGTCGCGGAATTCGCCCCACTATAATGTGGCGCGGGAGCTGGGCACCGTCCTCGCCAAGGGTGGCGCGGTGATCCGGTGCGGCGGGTACGGCGGCGTGATGGAAGCGGTCGCTTCCGGCGCCAAAGAGGCCGGCGGCACCGTGATCGGCTGCACGCTCAACTGGTTCGGGGAGAGCCGGGTCGCCAACTCCAATCTCGACCAAGTGATCGAGGCTCCCGATCTCGCGTCGCGGCTCGGGTGCCTCTTACGTGATACGCGCGGGGCCGTGTTCCTGCACGGCGGCGTCGGCACTCTCAACGAGCTGCTCTGGGTGTGGACGCTCCTCATGCACGACCGCGACGAAGGCCCTCAATCGATCGCGCTACTCGGCGATCATTGGGAAGAGTTGATGGCATTTCTCACCAAGCGGTTCGAAATCGCCCCACCCATTCGCCAGTTGGTCCGCATCGCCGCGACGCCCGAGGAGGCAGCCGCGATCGCGTGGGGAACCACGGTGTGAGCGCGGTACGCGCTCCCGATCTGCACGGACGCATTAGAGCGGCGACATGGACGAGTAGCGCGCCAACGGATCCAGACGACTTCGCCGCGCTGCCGCTCTTTCAGTATCAAGCGGACCGAATTTCCCCGTACGCAGACTATCTTCGCTATCTCGAGATCGATCCCGAGGACCTCACCGATTGGCGCGACATCCCGCCCGTGCCCGCATCGGCGTTCAAGTCGCACGACCTGAGCGCCGCGCCGCCTGAAGTGGACGGGCGTCCCGGCTCGCCCGGCGTCGTCTTCGAGACGAGCGGCACGACGGTGTCGCGTCCCGGACGTGTGCGCCTGAGCGATACCTCGCTCTACGAGGCGTCGCTCCTTCGCTCCTTCGAGCGCCATTTGCTCCCGGACGGCGCGCGCCTCCGCGCGATCGTCTTCGGGCCGACGCGTGAGGATGCGCCGCGGTCGTCGCTTTGGTTCATGGTGGATCGCGTGGTCCGCGAGTTCGCGCCCGATGCGGTCTACGCGATGGAAGGCAACGATCCGCGCTGGAACGTCGCGGACGAGGCGCTCGCGCGGTTCGCGACGGAGGGCGAGCCGGTCCTCCTCCTCGGCACGACCCTCTTCTTCATGGCCTACTTCGATCGCCTGGCCACGCTCGGCCGCTCGATCGTGCTCCCGCCGGGCTCGCGCGCCATGGACACGGGCGGCGCCAAGGGCATGCACACGGAGTTCGCGCGCGATGCCGTCGGCGCCGCGTTCGAGCGGTTCCTCGCAATCCCACGCACGCACGTCGTGAACGAATACGGCATGGCGGAGCTGGGGAGCCAGTTCTACGACGACACGCTGTTGGCGCATCACGAGGGCCGCGAGCCCTCGCTCGGCAAGCGGATCCCGCCGTGGGTGCGGACGCGCGTGCTCGATCCGGAGACGATGCAGGAGGTCGCCGACGGCGAGCCGGGGCTCTTGGTGCACTACGACCTGGCGAACCTCGAGATCCCGCTCGCGGTCCAGACCGAGGACATCGGGCGACGCTCGGGCGATTGCCTTGTGCTCCAGGGCCGCCTTCTCGGCGCCGAGCCGCGCGGTTGTTCCCTCACGTTCGAGCGATTCATCGCCGGGGGACAACGGTGAGCGCGCCCACCGCGATCGACGCCTTCTACCTCCCGGCGTGGCTCTCGGTCGGGATGGAGACGAGCGTGCAGCGATTCGGCCCGGCGCACGACTCGATGGAGCTTCGTCTTCCCGTCGTTTCGCCGAACGATCTCCAGCGATGGATCGAGGCGCTCCGCCAGGCGCGCGCGGAACGGCTGGCGAAGCGATCGACCGCGTCCAT
>DATEND010000412.1:0-2214 GCA_035275245.1 Candidatus Eiseniibacteriota bacterium | reverse complement strand
CGCATCTCCCGGCCATCGGGCACGAGCGCCGAACCTTCGACGTCGAACCAGAGCCGCGTGCCGTTTACTTTGACGTGCATGGAACCCCTCCCGCTCCGCCCCTCGTAAATCTCAGATGGGCCACACCCGGCGCGGCGTTCGCCCCTCCCGCGAGCGCCACACCCTTGCCGCCCGCGGCGCGCCGCGCCGCGCGCGGGTCATGTCACCGGCCGGCGGCAACGGCCTGCGCCCGCGCGAAAAGTTTCGGGCGACCCCAGGTTATGGCGAGGTCTTCGAACCCCGCCGTGGGACCACGATACGCGAGCTCATCGACCGTTACCGCCGGCTGATCGGTCCGGAGCGTCGCGAGAGTACGAAAGAGCATGGCGTCGTCCTTGTGTTCGCGGAGGGTCCGAGCGAGGTTCTCCGCGCCGCGCACCGGCACGCCCCAATCGGCCGCCGACGCGGGAATGGCCTCGAGGCGGCCGAACCGGGCGAGCACGGCGGCGGTTGACTTGGCGCCCCAGCCGGGCAGGCCTGGATAGCCGTCGGCGCTGTCGCCCACGAGCGCGAGATAGTCGGGGATGGAGGCAGGCGGAACCCCGAACCGCTCCGCGACCCCGGCCGCGTTGGAAATCTTCCCCGTGCGGCGGTCGAGGGCTACGACGCGATCGCCGCTCACGCACTGCGTCAGGTCCTTGTCCGGCGAACACAGGATGACCTGCTCGACGCGCGGGTCGGCGGCCGCCACCGTCGCGGCCGCGGCCAAGGCGTCGTCCGCTTCGACTTCGACCATGGGCCAGATCACGACGCCCATCGAAGCCACGGCCGCTTCCAGCGGCTCGAATTGGTTCCAGAGCACGGGATCGATGCCTTCGCCGGTCTTGTATCCGGCATAGAGATCGTTTCGAAACGACTCGATGACGTGGTCCGTCGCGACGCCGAGGTGGGTCGCCCCTCCTTCCAGCATGCCGAGAAGCGACTGGACGACGCCCACGACGGCGCCGCGTTCATTTCCCGACGTGTCCGTAAGCGGGGGAACCGCGAAGAAATGCCGGAAGAGCTCGTACGTCCCGTCGACAAGATGAACGCGCATCAACCTTCCGGGTTGTACGGCGGAGCGTCCGGGTCGTACGGCTTGGTTGGGTCGACTCGTTTCCCGTCGACGAATCGCTTCTGGTCACGAACGTTGTCCACGCACTTGAGCTTCCATCCGTCGGCGGTCTTCGACCACGTCTCCCGCTGGAGGACGCTGGTATCGACCTTGCGCCGCTTGCCCGCCATCTCGCGGTATCGGGATGCCTCTTGAAAGATCTCCGCCACCGCGATGAGGCTGTTCTCGGACACCGTCAACGTTCGTATCGTGAACCGGGTGTTGTACGGAGGCTCGTTCGTCTCGAGGAACTGCTTGGAGTATTGCTCCATCATCTTGGCGTCGCCGACCCTGCCGTCGGGGAAGATGGAGTGAAAGTCCGCAGTCTTCAGTGCGACGATGGCCTTGAGATCTCTCTTCTCGTGGGCCTCCGCCAACTTGAGATACTGCGTTTCCAGCTCCTTACGCACCGCGGCATCGTCATCGGCGCCCAGAGCCGGCCCAACGTGCAACAGCAGCGCAATCCAGACTACGAGCGCAACGGGCAGATGTCGTTTCATTTCTTCATCCCCTGATGGTCCGGTTACTCAACGCCCCCAGTATACAACGGGTTTCGCGCGACCTTGAATCACCGGGTCGCAGGAGATAGGCTCAGGCGTCCCGGTTCTCTGCTGAAGGGAGGCACTCATGCTCGCGGCCCTCGGAAATCCTCCACATCTGATCGTCGGCGGGGAATTGGCTGGGATCGCGTTTCCCGATTCGGGCGAGCCGCTCTCGTTCGAAGGAACCGTCGAGACGACGGGCACGATGCGGTCCATCTCCGGCGGGGACGAGAACCCAGGTGTGGATCGCCTGACCGTGACCGGCACGCTCAACACGACGACGAACACGGTCAGCGGCACCTGGACCTACGAAGATCTCGTCACTCCGTCCACCGATAGCGGCACTTGGTCGGGATCGCCCTGCCCCTAGCGGCGTCGACCCGGGCGGGAGAGCTACCCGCGTGACGCCAAAACGACCGTCCGCGCGTCGACGCGGGGCCGTTCCCCTTGAGCGGCTCCGGTCGGCGACAAAGCAGACACCTGCGACAGGCATCCTCCAGCACCCATGGATCGCGCCTCTCGCCCTCGCGCTATTCACCG
>DATEND010000411.1:0-4341 GCA_035275245.1 Candidatus Eiseniibacteriota bacterium | reverse complement strand
GCGCTAGAGGCGCTCGCCGCGCGCGAGCCTTGCTTTGAGATCGTCCAGCTTGAGTTGGAGCGCGCGATCCGTGAGCGCCAGGATCTGCGCGGCCAGCACGGCCGCGTTCTTCGCGCCCGCAGAGCCGATCGCCACGGTCGCGACCGGCACGCCGGGCGGCATTTGGACCGTGGAATAGAGAGCGTCCATCCCCTTGAGCGGCGATCCGTCGAGCGGCACGCCGATCACCGGACGCGTCGTGTGCGCGGCCACCGCACCCGCCAGGTGATTGGCCATCCCCGCGGCCGCGATGAAGACCTGAACCCCCCGCGCGGGCGCCTCGGTGACGAAGGAGCGCACCCGGTCGGGACTCCGATGGGCCGACGCGACCTCCATCTCGTGGGGAATGCCGAAGGAGTCGAGCACGCGCGCGGCCTCCTCCATCGTGGCGCGGTCGGACTCGCTGCCAAAGAGGATGGCCACCTTCGCCTTCTCGCTCATTTCAGTTCGCTCCCGATTGGAATGGGTGGCTGGGCGATGTCCCTACGATAGTGCATCCCGTCGAAGCGGATCCGCGCGATCGCGGCATACGCCGCGTCCCGCGCGCGGTCCAGTGTCTCCGCGCGCGCCGTGACGCCGAGGACGCGGCCCCCGCTCGTGACCCACCGCGTCCCGAGCCGCTCGACGCCCGAATGAAAGACGCGAATGCCGTGCGGCCAGGGTTTGTCGAGACCTTCGATCACCACGCCCGTCTCCGGGCGCTCCGGATATCCCTTCGACGCCAGGACGACGCAGACCGCGGCGCCGTGGTGCGCGACGAACGTGCCGTGCCGATCCGGCGGCAGCGCTCCGGCGGCCGCCGCTCGAAAGAGCGGAAGAAGATCCTCGTCCAGGAGCGGCAGGACCGCCTGCGTTTCAGGATCTCCGAACCGGGCATTGAATTCGAGCACGGACGGTCCCGCCTTCGTGAGCATGAGCCCTAGGTAGAGGATGCCGCGATACGGTTCGCCCGCTTCGCGCTGCGCCTGCAGCACGGGGTCGATCACGCGACGCGCGACCGCGAGCGCTTCCTCGCGGGACGGCGCACGCGCCGGCGCGAAGACGCCCATGCCGCCCGTGTTCGGCCCGGTGTCGCCTTCGCCGACCCGCTTGTGGTCCCGCGCGGGCGGAAAGAGAACCCATCGTTCGCCGTCGGTCAAGGCCAGGAGCGAGGCTTCCTCGCCGGCCAGGCACTCCTCGAGGATGAGCGTCGTGCCCGCGTTGCCGAGCGCCCGCCGTCGCATCCAGGCGTCGATCGTCGCGAGCGCCTCATCGCGCGTCGTCGCGATGACGACGCCCTTCCCCGCCGCCAATCCGTCGGCCTTGATCACGACGGGGAGATCGAACTCCGAGAGCGCGGCCTCGGCGGCTTCAGGCGACTCCGCCACGCGAAACCGCGCGGTGGGGAGGCCGAGCCGCGAGAGTAGCTCCTTCGTGTACCGCTTGCTCGTCTCGAGCTTGGCGCCGAGCGCGCCCGGACCCACCGTCGCGATTCCGGAGGCCCGGAGCTGGTCGGCCAGCCCGAGCTGAAGCGGCGCTTCGGGGCCGATGACCACGAGGTCGATGGAATTCCGGCGCGACCAGGCGGCGATTCCGGCCGCGTCGCTCCCCGCGAGGGGCACGCGCTCGGCGACCTCCTCCATGCCCGCGCTTCCGGGCGCCACGTAGAGGCGGGGATGCTCCGGAGAGTCATGGAGCGCGCGAACGATCGCGTGCTCCCGGCCGCCCTGCCCCACCACCAGAACGCGGGCGCCGTCCACTACGCCTTCTCCGAGAGCACCGCGCGGAGCGCTGCCTGTAATTTTTCCGGGTGAGCCCGGCCCCGTGACTGCTTCATCGCTTGGCCCACCAGGAACGCGAACGTCTTTTCCTTGCCGGCGCGGAACTCGGCGGTCGGGCCGGGATTCGCGGCGAGTACCTCGCGGGCGAGGGCCTGAAGCGCCGCATCGTCGTCGATCGGCTTCAGGCCGTGCTTCTCCACGATCGCTTCGGGCGTGCTCGGATCCTCGAGCATCCGCTCGAACACCGTCTTCGCGATCTTCCCGGAGATCTTCTCGGCGGCGATCATGCCGACCAGATCGCCCAGCCGGGTGGCGTCGATCGGGAACGATTCGATCGCCTGGCCCGTCTTGTTCCGGACGGCGTTGACCTCCGTCATGATCCAGTTCGACGCGAGCTTCGGCTGACCCGACCGGGTGGCGACCTCTTCGTAGTAGGTCGCGAGGGCGCGCGACTCGGTGAGCACCTCCGCGTCGTAATCGGGGATCCCGTGCTCGCGAACGAGCCGCTCGCGGAGCGCGTCGGGCAGCTCGGGCAGCGTCGCGCGAATCCCCTCGATCCACTCCGGCGTCAGGTCGAGCGGCAAGAGGTCGGGCTCGGGGAAGTACCGGTAGTCATGCGCCTCTTCCTTCGAGCGCATGGTCTCGGCCACGTTCCGCGCCGAGTCCCAGAGCAAGGTCTCCTGCACGACCCGGTCGCCGGCCTCGATTCGAGTCACCTGGCGGTCGACCTCGAACGCGATCGCCTTCTCGACGTACCGGAACGAGTTCAGGTTCTTGATTTCGGTCTTGGTGCCGAACTCCTTGGCGCCGCGCGGACGCACGGAGACGTTCGCGTCGCACCGGAGGCTTCCCTCCTCCATGTTCCCGTCGCAGACGTCCAGGTACATCAAGATCTGCTTCAGCTTCGTGAGGTAGTGATACGCCTCGGCCCCGGAGCGAAGGTCGGGCTCGGACACGATCTCGATCAGCGGGACGCCCGCCCGGTTCAGGTCGACGCGTGTGGTGGAGACGCCTTCCTTCCCTTCCGGGTGGAGCGACTTGCCCGCGTCCTCCTCGAGGTGGATCCGGACGAGCCCGATTCGCTTGTGCACGCCGTCCACGTGGATCTCGACGGCGCCGCCCTCGCAGAGCGGGCGGTCGTACTGCGAAATCTGGTACCCCTTGGGCAAGTCCGGGTAGAAGTAGTTCTTCCGCGCGAACACGCTTCGGCGGTGGATGGTCGACCCGACCGCGAGTCCGGTCATGACGGCGAAGCGGACTGCGCGCTCGTTCAATACGGGTAGAACGCCCGGCAGGCCGAGGCAGACCGGGCAGACCTGCGTGTTCGCGGCGGCGCCGAAGCGCGTGGAGCACGTGCAGAAAATCTTGCTCTCGGTCTTGAGCTGGGCGTGCACCTCGAGGCCGATCACCGGCTCGTACTTGGCGCGCGCCGCGGCTTTCGGATCCGTGTCTACGATGGGCGTCCGGGAGTCCCTCATGCGTCCCCCTTCGCGATGCCCGGGGTTCTGGCAGCTGACTCGTCCGACGCTTCGAAGGCGCGCGCCACGCGCAGCAGCGTCTCCTCCTGGAAGGGGCGTCCGGCGAGCTGGAGCCCGATCGGGAGCCCGGCCTCGTCGAATCCGGCCGGGAACGAGAGCGCCGGCACGCCCGCGAGCGAGGCGGGCACCGAGAAGATGTCGTTCAGGTACATCGAGAGCGGATCGTCCACCTTCTCCCCGATGCCGAAGGCCGTCGTCGGCGTCACCGGGAAGAGGAGCGCGTCGGTCTTCGCGAGCGCCTCGGCGAAATCGCGGCGGATCAGCGTCCGCACCTTCTGGGCCCGGAGGTAGTAGGCGTCGTAGTAGCCCGCCGAGAGCGCGTACGTTCCGAGGAGGATCCGCCGCTTCACCTCCCGGCCGAATCCCTGCCCTCTCGTCGCCTCGTACATCCGGTTCAGGTTTCCGTCCTTCGCGCGCAGCCCGTAGCGCACGCCGTCGTAGCGCGCCAGGTTGGCCGACGCCTCGGCCGTGGCGACGATGTAATACGTCGCGATCGCGTACTTCGCGTTCGGGAGCGTGACGCCGGCGGTCTTCGCGCCGCTTCGCTCGAGCGCCTTGACCGCGCGGTCGAAGCAAGCGCGAATAGCCGGGGCGATTCCTTCCCCGCTCAGGATGTCGCGCGGGATCCCGATCGTGAGCCCCTTCACGCCGCGCTCGAGCGCTTCGAGCGCGACCGGCGCCGCCTCCGGCCGGCTCGTCATGTCGCGGGCGTCCCGTCCGCAGATCACGTTGAAGAGGAGGGCCGTGTCTCGCGCCGTGCGCGCGAACGGGCCGATCTGATCGAGCGAGGAGGCGAACGCCACGAGGCCGTAGCGCGAGACGGCGCCGTACGTCGGCTTGAGCCCGTAGACGCCGCAGAAGGCGGCCGGCTGGCGCACCGAACCGCCGGTGTCCGAGCCGATGGAAAAATCGCAGAGCTTGGCAGCAACGGCCGCGGCCGAGCCCGATGACGAGCCGCCGGTGATGCGCCCCGGTGCGCGTGCATTGACCGGCTGCGGAAAATG
>DATEND010000410.1:0-4495 GCA_035275245.1 Candidatus Eiseniibacteriota bacterium | reverse complement strand
GTGTTCATCTTCGTGCTGCCGCCGACGCTCGACGCGCTCGAGAAGCGGCTTCGCGGCCGGGGCACCGACAGCGAAGAACGAATCCGGCTTCGGCTGGAAAACGCGCACCGGGAGATTCCCATGGCGCGCGAGTACGATTACGCGGTCGTGAACGACGACCTGGCCGCGGCGTCGCGAAAGGTCGTCTCCATCGTGTGGGCGGAGACGTGCCGGTCGTCGCGCCGATTGACGGGCTGAGCGCGGGAATGTCCCGGCCGGCCCGGTAAGACGTGACCCGAAGGAGGAGCAGCGTGGCGAAAGAAGGCGAAGTGCTTCGATCGAGCAACATTCCGAACAAGTACGAGCTCATCATCGTGGCGGCGAAGGAAGCCCGCCGGCTGAACGAGCTTTCGCGGCAGACCGGTTTGAACCTGGGTGCCAAGGTGACGAACGTTTCCCTGGAGGAAGCGCTCAAGGGGAACGTGCTCTACACCTACGCCAAGGACGACTCGGAAATCGAGCCGGACATGACGCCGGGTCCGGGCGAGACTCCCGAGGAGTGACGTGACGGAACGGCGGCCGTCCCTCGCGGGCGCGCGAATCCTGCTCGGCATCACGGGCGGAGTCGCGGCCTACAAGGCGCCCGAGTTGGTGCGGGCGCTGGCCAAGGAAGGCGCGCACGTTTCCGTCATTCTTACGAAGACCGCGCGCCGGTTCGTCACCCGGGACGCGCTTCGCGCCGTGACGCGCGGCCCCGTGCTGACCGGCCTCTTCGAGCACGACGCGCTCGGCCCCGGCCCGTGGTTCACCGGGTCGGACCGCTCGGATCTGGGCATGGCGCACATCGGCATGGCGCGTGAGGCCGACCTGGTGCTCGTGGCCCCCGCGACCGCCAACGCGATCGGCAAGCTGGCGCAGGGCCTTGCCGACGACCTCCTCTCCACCGCTCTTCTCGCCACGCGAACCCCCGTGATCCTCGCCCCCGCGATGAACGTCGCGATGTGGGAGCACGCCGCCGTCCAGGCGAACGTCGCGACGCTCGTCGCGCGCGGCGTCACGCTCGTCGGCCCCGACACGGGCGAACTGGCGGACGGTGAATGGGGCATGGGTCGCATGGCCGCGATCGAGGCGATCGTCGAGGCGTGCGGCGCTCTGGCCGCGGGCCGCCGCGGTGGCGCCACGAACGAGGGACGCCCCCTGGCCGGCCGAACGGTGGTGGTCACCGCCGGCGGCACCGAGGAGCCGATCGATCCCGTCCGCGTGATCACCAATCGCTCGAGCGGAAAGATGGGCTTCGCCGTAGCGGAGGAAGCCATGCGCCTCGGCGCGACGGTGCGATTGATCGCCGCACGCACATCAGCGGCCGCGCCCGCCGGCGTCGAGCGAATCGAGGCGACGAGCGCCAAGGCGATGGGTGACGCGGTCCTGACCGCGATGCGCGACGCCGACGCCCTGATCATGGCAGCCGCGGTAAGCGACTACACTCCCGCCGACCCCAAGACGAAGAAGATCACACGCGAGAACGGCGGGATGGCGCTGAGCCTCAAGGCGACGGAGGACATCCTCGCGAAGGTCCGCGCACAATTCCCCAAAAAGCATCTGGTGGGCTTCGCGCTTGAGACCGAGGACGATCTCAAGCGAGGCGCCGAAAAGCTAAAGCGAAAGGGCCTCGATCTAATTGCCGTGAACAACCCAACCCGCGCAGGTTCGGAGTTCGGCTCTGATCAGAACGATGTGACCTTGTTGGATGCGGCCGGAAAGTCTGAACCGCTGGGTCTACGCCCCAAACGAGAAGTAGCACGCGCGATTCTGCTGCGAGTAGCCAAGGCGCTGAACGGATAGAGCTGGGGAGGGCAGGGGTGGACGACGTGCGGGGAGAGGCAGCGGGGATCGCAAGGGAAGCCAGGGTCTTGCTAGAGCGAGAGCGAGCAAGAGGCAGGGTGCGCCTTGGTGCGAGGGAGGGGGCCGGAACAATCCGGAGGGAGCCTCCGCAGCCGACCGAAGGCCGGCGAGGACAGCGACCGGAGGATTCGTTCCGGCCTCCCCTTGAAGCAAAGCGCGAGGCTGCTGTCGTGCGCCAGCCTGCGCTGCTAGAACTAGCGACAACCGCAGTAGCGCCGCGCGAAGATCTGCCGCAAGATCTGCCAACGCTAGCGAAGCTCGTCTCTACGTGTCCCAAGTGCCGGCTTTGCGAGACTCGAACGCAGACGGTGTTCGCGGACGGCAGTCCAAACGCGCGGCTCATGTTCGTGGGCGAAGCACCGGGTCGAGATGAAGACGCTCAGGGTGTTCCTTTTGTTGGAAGGGCTGGGCAGCTCTTGAACAAGATGATCGCCGCTATCGCGCTCAAGCGGGAGGAGGTTTACATCTGCAACGTGCTCAAATGCCGCCCTCCCGAGAATCGGACCCCTGCGCCCGACGAAGTCGAGCAGTGCCGTCCGTACCTCGAGCAACAGATCGCGCTCGTGAAGCCCGCCCTGATCTGCGCGCTCGGCCTTTCGGCGATGCAGGCGCTCCTCCAGACCAAAGCCTCGATGGGCTCCATGCGCGGCAAGACCTTCGAGTATCGCGGCGTTCCCTTGATCCCGACGTACCACCCCGCGGCGCTCCTTCGAAACCCCGCGCTCAAGCACGAGGCGTGGGTCGACCTCCAGCGCGTGCGTGATCTCCTGCGCGCGGGGAGTGCGGCGTGAAGCCCGCCCGCGCGCCGAACGAGCGCGAGCCGCTCCGTCCGCTCACGGGGGGAGGCGACAACGAAGCCGCGCTCGGCCGTGTGCCGCCGCAGGCGATGGACGCCGAGCGCTCGGTCTTGGGCTCGATGCTCCTCTCCCGCGACGCCATCGCGACGGCCATCCAGAACCTGGACGAGCGCGATTTCTACCGCGATGCGCACCGGAAGATCTGGCGCGCCGTCCTCGATCTCTTCGACCGAAACGAGCCCGTGGACATGGTCACGCTGGTGGAGGAGCTCAAGCGGAAGCGCGACCTCGAGCCGATCGGCGGCGTGTCCTACCTGACCACGCTGGATCAGTACGTGGCGACCGCGGCGAACGTGGAGCACTACTGCAAGATCGTCCACGAGAAGGCGCTTCTACGCCGCTTGATCGACGTGGGAACGGAGATCGTCGGCGAGGCCTTCGACCAGCGCGAGGATGCGTCGGAGCTCCTGGATCGCGCGGAGCAGTCGATCTTCGCGATCTCCGACGAAGGGCTTCGCACCGGCTTTCAGCCCATGCGCACCCTGGTGCTCCAGGGCTACTCGGCCATCGAGGAATACCGCCAGCGAAAAGTGCACGTCACCGGCGTGCCGTCCGGCTTCTACGATCTCGACGAGATGACCGCCGGGTTCCAGAAGTCCGACTTCGTCGTCATCGCCGGGCGCCCTTCGATGGGCAAGACATCCTTCGCGATGAACATCGCGGAAAACGTGGCGGTTCGCGCCAAGGCGAAAGACCGCGTCGCCGTCGCCGTGTTCAGCCTCGAGATGTCGAAGGAGTCGCTCGTCCAGCGTCTCATGTGCTCGCACGCCAAGGTGGACATCCACAAGATCCGCCGGGGATACGCCAGCAATGACGAATACAAGCGCCTCCAGAACGCGGCGGCGCAGCTCCACGAGGCACAGATCTATATCGACGACACCGCCGCGATCGGGATTCTGGAAATGCGCGCCAAGGCCCGGCGCCTCGTGTCCGAAATCCCGCTCGGCATGATCGTGATCGACTACCTCCAGTTGATTCGCGGGCCGCAAACCGCGGAGAATCGCCAGCAGGAGATCTCGGCGATCTCGCGCTCGCTCAAGGCGCTCGCCAAGGAGCTTCAGATCCCCGTGGTCGCGCTCTCCCAGCTCTCGCGGGCGGTGGAGACGCGCGGAGGGACGAAGCGGCCGATGCTCTCCGACCTTCGCGAGTCGGGCGCGATCGAGCAGGACGCGGACGTCGTGCTCTTCGTGTATCGCCCGGAGGTCTACGAATCGGATCCGGCCAAGCGGGACGGCAAGGCCGAGATCATCGTCGCGAAGCAGCGAAACGGCCCGACGGGAAGCATCGACCTGGCCTTCCTGAGCGAGTGCACGCGCTTCGAGTCGCTCCGCGATATTCCGGAGCCACGGCTCTAGCCGGCGGTGAGCGAGACCGCGACCGAATCGGAAGCCCCCTGGATCAGCCGCTTCATCCTTTCCTGGCTCCAGGAAGTGGGCGAAATCTTCATCCTCCTCGGCGACGTCATCCGGGAGCTGCCGGCGGGCGCGCGCAAGATATCCCTCCTCGTGGCGCAGATGTCCCACATAGGCATCGGATCGATGCCGCTCACGGTGATCGTCGCGCTCTTCACGGGGGCGGTCGCCGCCGTGCAAGCCTCCTACCAGTTCCGGGACTATGTCCCGATGATCTATCTCGGCACCGTGATCGGGAAATCGGTGGTCATCGAGCTGGGCCCGGTCTTGACCGCGCTCGTCGTCGGCGGGCGGGTCGGCGCTTCCATCGCGGCCGAGCTCGGCACGATGCGCGTGACGGAGCAG
>DATEND010000409.1:0-4535 GCA_035275245.1 Candidatus Eiseniibacteriota bacterium | reverse complement strand
AACGCCGAGTCGGGGCGAACCGCGCCATGGAGCGCCCACCGTCCCACGGCGCGCGCCTCCCGTCCCATGTGGTCCGCGAAATCGGGCGAAGGCGCAAGGAGCAGCACCACGTCGCCCGAGCTCGTGAGAAGGGCGACCGGGATCCCGAGCTTGGCGCAGGCCTGCGCGCAGCCCTCGATCATCGCGTCGCCGATTCGGTGATCGTTGGCCTTGAACGCGCGATCTTGCGAATAGCAGCGCATGTCGATCAGGGTTCCCTCGACCGCCGCGACGCTTCCCGGGGCCCGGCCGGCCGCCGTGCCGAGAGCCGGCGGCGAACTCGGGCGGCCGCTCGCGCAGCCCACGGCGAGGAATGGCAATAGGAGGAGTACGGCGGCGGCCCGACGGCGGTTGGTCATTGGCTTGAATACGGTCCGAACGGGTCGATGGGACGGCGATCCTGGGCCGCCCGCACCGCCCGCACGAATTCCGGGCAGGAATGAAAAAGGGGCCGGGCTGATGCGCCCAACCCCTTTGGATTTAATTGGTTGCGGGGAGAGGATTTGAACCTCTGACCTTCGGGTTATGAGCCCGACGAGCTACCAGGCTGCTCCACCCCGCGACGTGATACTGTCGCAACGTCGGCATCCTGTAAAGCCCATTTCTGAACCCACGGTCGACGCATCAAAGGGGACATGATCGGCCGGACGATTTCGCGGTACCGCGTGCTGGAACGACTGGGAACCGGGGGCATGGGTGAGGTCTACCGCGCCCATGACGAACGCCTGGCGCGCGACGTTGCCCTCAAGCTGCTCCGCCCGACGACCGCCGGCGGCCGCCTGGACCGGGACCGAATCCGCGCGGAAGCGCTCACGCTCTCCCAGCTCAATCATCCCGGCATCAGCACGGTCTACGACGTCGAGTCCTCCGAAGGCCTCGAGTTCCTCGTCCTCGAGCTCGTGGAAGGCGAGACCCTGGACGCGATCTTGAAGCGCGGTCCTCTCCCCGAGGCGACGGTTCGCGAGTACGGCGCTCAGATCGCGAGCGCGCTCGCGGCGGCGCACGACCGCGGCATCGTGCACCGCGACCTCAAGCCCGCGAACGTCATGATCTCGCCGAGCGGGCGCGTGAAGCTCCTCGACTTCGGTCTCGCGCAACACCACGCGACGACCGTGAGCCCGGCCGCCGAGACGACCGACGGAAGCGACCCGGGCCTCCTGGTCGGCACCCTGGCCTACATGTCCCCGGAGCAGCTGCTCGGGCGGACGATCGACGGGAGAAGCGACCTCTATTCGCTGGGCGTCACGCTCTACGAGATGGCCACCGGTCGCCGCCCTTTCGAGGCGGAGCTCGCCACGGCGCTCATCAACGACACGCTGAACACGGAGCCGCGCGCGCCGCGTCACTGGATGCCCGCGCTTTCGGAAGGGCTGTCGCGAGTCATCGTGAGCTTGCTTTCGAAGAACCCAGGCCAACGTCCCAAGTCGGCGGCGGCCGCCGCGAACTCGCTCCTCGAAGGCGGAAGCGTCTCCGCCGCCCGCTCGTCCCCGCCCGCCGGCGGAAGCGTTGCGCAATCGATCGCCTCCCTCGCCGTCCTCCCCCTCACGAACCTCTCCGGCGATAGCGATCAGGAATTCTTCGCCGACGGCATGACGGAAGAGCTGATCCTGAACCTTGCCAAGCTCCAGGCGCTACGCGTCGTCTCGCGCACGTCGGTCATGCAATTCAAGGGCGGTCGTGCCGCGGTGCCGGAGATCGCGCGCGCGCTCGGCGTCGACGCCATCGTGGAAGGCTCCGTGATCCGCGTCGGAGACCGCGTTCGGATCACGGCGCAGTTGATCGACGCGCGGGACGACCGCCATCTCTGGGCGCAGAGCTACGAGCGAGACCTTCGGGACGTGCTGGCGCTTCAATCCGAGGTGGCGCGCGCCATCGCCGAGGAAATCCGGGTGCAGATTCTCCCGGTCGAGAAGGCGCGGCTCGGCCGGGCGACCCAGGTCGATCCCGCCGCGTACGAGCAGTATCTCCGCGGCCGCTTCTACTGGAATCGCCGAACCGAGGAGGGCGCGCGAAAGGCGCTCGAGTGTTTCGAGCGCTCGATCGCGCTCGACCCGGGGTATGCGCCGGCGTACGCCGGGCTGGCCGATGCCTACGACACGCTCGGGAACTACGACTACCTCCCGCCGCACGAAGCGTTTCCACGCGCCGACGAAGCCGTGACCCGCGCGCTCGCGCTCGACGACACGCTGGCCGAAGCACACGTCTCGCTCGCGTCGCTTCGCTTCAATGCTCGATGGGATTGGGAAGGGGCGCTGGTCTCCTTCCGCCGGGCGCTGGCGCTCGACCCGAAGAGCGCCGCGGCGCACCACTGGTTCGCGGACCTGCTCTCGGCCGTGGGCAAAGTCGACGAAGCGATCGCCGAGGCGAAGGAGGCGCGGTGGATCGATCCGCTCAATCTGATCGTCAACGTGGGCTACGGGCTCCACCTGTTCTACGGCCGCCGCTACGAAGAGGCGATCGAAGCTCAGGAGCGAACGCTCGAGTTGGACCCGACCTTCGTGCCGGCCCTCCGGAGCCTCGGCGGCGCTTTGGAACAGGCAGGACGGATCGACGAGGCGATCGCGACCTACGAACGCGCGCTCGCCCTGCCGGGAGAATTCTCGGCCAAGGGTCTCCTCGCGCATGCGTACGCCGTTTCGGGGAAGAAGGATCGGGCGCGCGAGCTGCTCGCCGAATTGACCGCGGCGTCCGGGTCGCGCTACGTCGCGCCCTACTCCCTCGCCGCGATTCGCGTGGGGTTGGGCGAGCACGATGCGGCGCTCGAGCTCTTGGATCGCGCCTGGCGCGGGCACGATCGCGGGATGGCGTGGCTCAAGGTCTCGCCGCGCTTCGATCCGCTCCGAGGGCATCCTTCGTTTCAGGAGATCTTGCGGCGGCTTCGGCTGGACGACGAATCGATCGAGGATCTGTTTCGGCAGGGTTGAAGCGGCGGTCGTGCGGTCGGCGCGGTTCCTACGTGCTGTCCGCGTCGGCTTCCTTGTAGCGGTAGAGAATCTCGTCCTTCTTTACCAAATGAAAGCGCTCGCGGGCGACCCGCTCCTCGAGCAGCGGATCGCGCGCCTCGGCCTTCCGCCGTTGCTCCAGCGCGTCGACCCGCACCGCGAGCTCCGCTTTCTTCCGCTGGAGCGCTTCGGTCTGGCGCTTCAGCGTCGCGATTCGAAATAGCCCCGAGTCGCTTCCCACGAACGACCAGACTAAGTAGGCGAGGAGCGCCAAGGCGCCGATCCAGAGTCCGCGGTGCTTCCGGCGCGTCTCGGGCGGCGGCAGCCGCAGGAAGCGCTTCGTCGGCTCCTTGCGCGGCGGCTTGGGCGGGCTTTGGTAGGGCGATCGCATCATGCGGCTAGGCCCTCGCGCCCGCGGCGGAGGCGGTCGCGGCGGGGCGCGCGCCCGGTCGCGGGAAGGCCGCGACCCCTGGGTAGCGGGCCTCGTCCGCCAGCTGCTCCTCGATGCGGAGGAGCTGGTTATACTTCGCGACGCGGTCGCTCCGCGAGAGCGAGCCGGTCTTGATCTGGCCCGCGTTCACGGCCACCGCGAGGTCGGCGATCGTCGCATCCTCCGTTTCGCCCGATCGATGCGAGATGACCGTCGTGTAGGCGGCGCGCTTCGCCATCTCGATCGCGTCGAGCGTCTCGATCATGGTTCCGATCTGGTTCAGCTTGATCAGGATCGAGTTGGCGATTCCTTCGGCGATTCCGCGCTTCAAGATTTCCGGATTCGTCACGAATACGTCGTCGCCGACGAGCTGCACGCCGGCGCCGAGATCGCGCGTCAGGAGCTTCCATCCATCCCAGTCGCCCTCGGCCAGGCCGTCTTCGATCGAGACGATCGGGTAGCGTTCGGCAAGTCCGCGCAGGTACGCCACGAGGTCGGCGGAACTCATCCCCTTCTTCCCGTCGAGCGAATAGGTTCCCTTCTCGTAGAGCTCCGACGCGGCCACGTCGAGGGCCAGCGCGACGTCGTGTCCGGGCTTCATCCCCGCCTTTTCGATCGCGCGCATCAGATAGTCGAGCGCTTCGGCGTTGCTCTTCAAGTTCGGGGCGAACCCGCCTTCGTCGCCGACCGCCGTCGTGAGCCCCTTCTCGGCCAAGAGCTTCTTCAACGTGTGAAAGACCTCGGAGCCCATCCGTAGCGCCTCGCGAAACGAAGGCGCTCCGACCGGCACGATCATGAATTCCTGGATATCGAGGTTGTTGTCGGCGTGGGCGCCGCCGTTCACGACGTTCATGAGCGGAACGGGCAGCGTGCGCGCCCCGGCTCCTCCGAGATACCGGTAGAGCGGAAGGGCGTGGGCGTCGGCCGCCGCTTTCGCGCAGGCGAGCGAGACGCCGAGGATGGCATTGGCGCCGAGGTTCTTCTTGTTGGGGGTTCCGTCGAGGTCGATCAGCAGGCGGTCGATCGCAGCCTGATCCGCGGCGTTTTCTCCGACCAGGCGGGTGGCGATCGCCTCGTTCACGTTGGCGACGGCCTTGGCGACCCCTTTGCCCAGATAGCGACGG
>DATEND010000408.1:0-5045 GCA_035275245.1 Candidatus Eiseniibacteriota bacterium | reverse complement strand
TGAGTCCCGCTGGCTGTTCGTTTTGCTACCCTGTCCACCTGCGCCCGGACAGGAGGAGCTTCGATCATCCGAACCGTATTCGCGTTTGCGCTGGCACTCTGCCTGACCTCCATCGCGTGCAACGACCGACCGCGGGCCAAGTCCATGTCGCCCGGACCGCCGGCCTCCCCATCCGACTACATGGCGAGATTCGTCGTGGGCGGCCTGTCGAGCCCGGTCGATTTGGCTTCGCCTCCAGGAGACACGACCCGTGTCTTCATCGTCGAGAAGACGGGCCGGATCCGGATATGGAAGAACGGCGCGGTCAACGCCCGACCCTTTCTCGACGTGAGCGATCGCGTGAGCGGCGGAAGCGAGCAGGGACTCCTCGGCCTCGCGTTCCATCCCCAGTACACGACCAACGGCCGCTTCTACGTGGACTACACGGACCGGAACGGGGACACCCGCGTCGTCGAGTTCGTCGTCTCCTCCAATCCCGACAGCGCCTCGGCCACGGAGCGGGAGATCCTCGGCGTCGACCAACCGTACCCGAACCATAACGGCGGACAGATCGCCTTCGGGCCCGACGGATTTCTGTACGTGGCGCTCGGAGACGGCGGAAGCGCGGGAGATCCGCACGGAAACGGGCAGAATCTAAATGTCCTTCTCGGGAAGATCCTTCGCCTCGACGTGAACTCCGGGAATCCGTACACCATTCCCGCGAGCAATCCCTTCGTGGGACGAGCCGGAGCGCGGGGCGAGATCTGGTCGTACGGTTGGCGCAATCCGTGGCGCTTCGCCTTCGACGAGCTGACGGGCGACATGATCGTGGCCGACGTCGGTCAGTACGAATGGGAGGAGATCGACTACGAGCCGAAGGATCAGGGTGGGCGCAATTACGGGTGGAAGCGCATGGAGGGCAAGCACTGCTTCCCGAGCGTGCCGTGCGACATGACGGGACTGATCCTGCCGATCGCCGAATACGGACACCAGGCGGGTTGCTCGGTGACCGGCGGCAAGATGTACCGCGGGCCGGCGCTTCCGGAGCTGAGCGGCGTCTACTTCTACGGCGACTACTGCACTGGGCTCCTTCGAAGCCTGCGCGTCACGGACGGCGTCGCGACGGACGAGCAGGATTGGACGGCCGTGCTCCGGCGTAGCGGCGGAGGCCCGATGACCGGCCTCTCTTCGTTTGGTACCGACGGCAAGGGGGAGCTCTATCTGGTCCTGTTGAGCGGAGAGATCTACCGGCTGGAGCGGAAACCGTAGCGGAAACGGAGGCGGATCCGGTTCAAACGCCGACGCGCGCGCTGCGCCGTTCCAAGAGCAGCACGTCCCGCCACACGCCGTTCATATTACCGAGCCGCTCGCGGCGGCCGACCTGGCGAAATCCAAGCCGCTCGTGAAGCGTCACGCTCGCGCGGTTCTCGGGGAAGATTCCCGCCTGAAGGGTCCAGACGCCCCCGGCCTCCGAGGCGTCGATCAAGCGCCGGAGCAAGGACGCCCCGACGCCCTTCCCTCTCGCGTCCGGCGCCACGTACACGCTCACCTCGGCGACGCCGCCGTAGACGCATCGGTCGGAGACGGCGCTCAGGGCCGCCCAGCCCAAGACCGCGCCGTCCGTCCTCGCCACGAAGCGCTCGGCGGGGCGATGCGTCGCATCCCAGCGTTCCCAAGGGGGAGTTTCGGTCTCGAACGTGGCGTCGCCGGTCGCGATTCCCGCCGCGTAGATCCGGCGGACATCGTCCCAATCTTCCGGCGACATCGGTTCAATGCGGATGTCCATCGCGATTCCTCCCCGGGGAGCCGGCCGCTCCCTCGGAGAGTATCGCATGGACCCAAGCCGGGGCTAGACGACGCGTGTGCGGACCGGCGCCTCGTCGAGCACCATTCGAACCTTCGCGGCGAGCGAATAGCGCGTGAACGGCTTCTGCAGGAACGCGAGGCCGTCGTCGAGAATGCCGCGCGAGGCGACCGCCTCGTCGCTGTAGCCCGACATGAAGAGGACCCGCAAATTGGGCGCGTTCGTCGTCAGACGATCGACCAGCTCACGACCGCTCATTCCGGGCATCACGACGTCGGTGAGCAGGAGATCGATCTCGTCGGCGCGCTCCGTCGCGTGCCTCAGTCCCTCTTCGGGGTTGGCCGCCATGATCACGGTGTACCCCACGCTCGTCAGGAATTCGCGGATCAAGGAGCGAACCAGATCGTCGTCCTCCACGACGAGGATCGTCTCGCTGCCGCCCAACGTTTCCGCCTGTGCGGTCTCCGAGGGCAAGGACTCGAGCGAGGTCGCGAGCGGGAAGTAGAGCTTGAACGTCGTGCCCCAGCCCGGTTCGCTGTAGACCCAGACGTGGCCGCCGCTTTGCTTGACGATCCCGTAGACGGTCGCGAGCCCGAGGCCCGTTCCCAAACCGGACTCCTTCGTCGTGAAGAACGGCTCGAAGACATGCTCCTTTATCTCGCGGTCCATGCCGACCCCGGTGTCGCTGACCGAGAGCATCACGTACGGGCCGGCCGATACGTCCAGCGTTCCACGCACAAGATCCTCGTCCAACGTCACGTTCCTGGTTTCCAGAATCAACTTGCCGCCATTCGGCATCGCGTCGCGGGCGTTCACGGCCAGGTTGATCAGGATCTGCTCCACCTGGCCCGGGTCCGCCGTGATCGCGCCCAGATCGCCCCCGAGTTTCGTGGTGACCTGGATGTCCTCGCCGATCAAGCGATGCAGCATTCGCTCGACATCGACGACGACCGCGTTCAAGTCGAGGTGCCTCGGCTCGATGACCTGCCGGCGTCCGAACGCAAGGAGCTGGCGCGTGAGAGCGGTGGCGCGGTCGGCCGCACGAAGGATCTCCACCACACGCGCACGACGCTCGTCGCCCTCGGCAAGATCATTCAGAACCATCTCGCCGTATCCGGAGACAACGCTCAGGATGTTGTTGAAGTCATGGGCGATTCCGCCCGCCAGCCGGCCCACGGCCTCCATCTTCTGGGAGTGGAGCAGCTGTTCCTCGAGAGCGCGGCGCTCGGTGACGTCGTGGAACACGATGACCGCCCCCACGATCTCGCCCGACGCGGACGTCAGCGGCGAAGAAATGGCGAAGGCCGGGAGCACGGAGCCGTCCTTCCGGATGAAGGAGTCCTCGCGTCGAACCGTCGTTCCCGATTCCATGGCCTCGATGAGCGCGCAATCGGTTCGAGGGAGCGGCGTGCCGTCGGGCTTCCGGTAGTGGGTCATCTGGTGCAGGTCGCGAAGAAGAAGCTCCTCGCGGGACCAACCCAAGAGGCGTTCGGACGCCGGATTCACGAAGGAGACGCGCCCCGCGCGATCGATTACGAAAAGTCCCTCGCCCATCGAGTCGGTGATCGTGCGAATGAACTCCGATTGCCGCCGAAGCGCTTCCTCCGCCTCCTTGCGTGCCGTCACGTCCCGAATGACGATCTGGGCCGCGGGCTTTCCCTGATGTGGAAACGGCGTGGCGGCGATCTCCACGTCCAGAA
This sequence comes from Candidatus Eiseniibacteriota bacterium, assembly GCA_035275245.1. GTDB lineage: Bacteria > Eisenbacteria > RBG-16-71-46 > SZUA-252 > SZUA-252 > DASQJL01. The sequence continues at coordinate 1,562 of DATEND010000408.1, read as the reverse complement.
CGGCGCCGTCCAGGCGGACGATTCGCGTCTCGAAGGCGGCTACCCGGCGGCCGCCGTCGAGATCCGCGAGGCGTTTCTGCGTGTCGTCCCGATGATCCGGATGGACCAAGTCCAAGAGAAGGGCGCCCACCACCGCTTGCGGGCGTGGCGCGCCCAGAATACGGGCCCCGGTGAGGTTCACGAACGCGATGCGTCCGCCGCTCGAAACGAGCACTCCGTCGGGACAGAGTTCCACCAACCGCCGATAGCGCTCCTCGCTCTCCCGGAGCGCCTCCAGCGTTTCTTCCGGCCTCAGCTCGGCCGGTTCGTCGTCGCGTGCGTACCGTGGGTCAGTCATCGACGAACCTCCGTGATATCGGGTGCCTCGAGCACTTCGCGGACCTTCCGTGCCAGGGCTTCCCGGGTGAATGGCTTCGACAACATCTTGATGCCGGGCTCCATCATGCCGTGGTGCGCTATTTCTTCTACCCCGTACCCGGACATATAGAGCGCCCGAATCGAGGGCCGGATCGCAGAAAGCCGGTCGACGAGATCCCTGCCGCTCATCTCCGGCAGCACGATGTCCGTCAACACGAGATCGATTCCCGCGGCGTGATTGCGCGCGATCGCGATTGCGTCCCTTGGATCGCCTGCGTCGAGCACGGCGTATCCGAATCCCTCGAGGCACAGCCGGACGAACGCGCGAATCGCGGGCTCGTCCTCCACGAGGAGCACGGTCTTGGTGCGGAACGGACCTAGGTTGGTCTTCCTCGAGGCCATCGGCCGATCTCCGGAACGGGAAGGGAGGTTCCCGCAAACGCTCCCCCCACCGGTCCTATGTATCGGCGTGGATGGCCTCGGGATTCATGGGTAAATCTACGGAATTGAAGGTCTTAGGGCGATTTCCTACGGCTTGTAGGAGGGAATGGAAGGGGCGCCGGCCCCTACCAAGTCATTCTGCCCGTTTGGCTTTCCGGGGCGTTCCGAGGCCGCGCTCGGCGGGCACGATCAGCGCGGAGGGGAGGCCTCCGCAGGTACCGGGCTCGCCGTGGGCGCATCGCTATTCCAAATCTCGCGGAACGCCTTCCAGCCGGTCCCGGTCATTTTCCAGATCACGACGTACTTCCCTGCGTCCGCGACCGATCCATCGTTCTGAAGCATGCGATAGCGGCCGAATTCCCACGCGGTGTCGCCGTTGCCGTCGACTTCGGCGGTCTTCAGCTCGAACTGAGAGATGGGAAGCGCCATGAAGCTCCTCCACATCGCTTCGATGGCGGCACGCCCTCCGACCTCGACGGCGCCCGGAGGCAACGCCAGGGCGTCCTCGGCGTAGAGTTGGCCCATCGCGACCGCGTCCTTGCGTGCAAAGGCATCCATGAATTGGCGATTCACCGCTTCCACCGCCCTACGGAGCGCGGCCGGATCCGACCTGGGCGGTGTCTGGCAGCCGGCAACGGTAGAGAGGAGGGCGGCGGCAAGGAGCGTGACGCGCGCGGCGCGCAGGGTCGTTCGCCGCAAGGGGGGCAAAACCGGGAACATGTTTGCCTCCAGGAATGTGGTGATCGCACCGGTTTGAGGCGCAG
>DATEND010000407.1:0-2220 GCA_035275245.1 Candidatus Eiseniibacteriota bacterium | reverse complement strand
GCCCCGATTTCATCGATCAGAACCAAGCGGCGCTCGAAGAGGTCACGCGCGCCACCAAGGGGATCACCGCGATCGTGGGGTTCGCGCAGCGCGCGGAGGACGTCTACAACGCGGCGGCCATCGCGCACGACGGCGAGATCGCGGGCATCGTACAGAAGAGCCACCTTCCCAACTACTCGGTCTTCGACGAAGTGCGCTACTTCCGCCCCGGGCGAAATCCCTTCGTCCTGAAGCGCGGACCGCTGACGTTCGGCGTGAATATCTGCGAGGACATCTGGTTCCCCTCGAGCCAAACGCAGCTCGCGGTCGCAGCCGACGCGCAGCTCGTCATCAATCTCTCCTCGTCTCCGTTCCATGGTGGAAAGAGCATCGCGCGCGACCGGATGCTCGCGACGCGCGCTTCCGACGGCGTCTCGATGGTGGCGTTCGTGAACACGGTCGGCGGGCAGGACGAGCTGGTGTTCGACGGAAACAGCCGCGTCTTTGGACCGCGCGGCGACACGCTGGCGCGCGCGAAGGCGTTCGAGGAGGATCTGCTTCTTTTCGACGTCGACTTGGACGAGGTGTTTTCGGCCCGACTTAAAGATCCGCGCTCGCGCGATGCCTCGCAACGCGAGGAACCCGGCGAGGAGCTGCCCATCGTCGAGCTGCGTCCCGTACCGGAGCTTTCCCGCCCCGCGCTGCCCAAGCGTGCCATCGAGACCCCGGCCGGCGCCGAGGAGATCTATCAGGCCCTCGTCTTGGGAACGCGCGATTACGTGCGGAAGAACGGGTTCGAGCGCGTCGTGCTCGGGCTCTCCGGTGGGATCGACTCGGCGCTGACGGCGTCGGTGGCCGTAGATGCGCTCGGCGCCAAGAACGTCACCGGGGTGTTCATGCCGTCGCCGATCAGCTCGACGATCAGCTCCCAGGACGCGGCGGCGCTGGCGCGGAACTTCGGCATCGACTACCTCACGCTGCCGATCGCCGAGGAAATGGAGGCCTACCGTAAGACGCTTCAGCCCGCGTTCGAGAAGACGGCCGAGGACGTGACCGAGGAGAACCTCCAGTCGCGGATCCGCGGCAATCTCCTGATGGCGCTCTCGAACAAGTTCGGCTGGCTGGTTCTGACGACAGGCAACAAGAGCGAGTACGCAACGGGCTACACGACCCTCTATGGCGACATGGCCGGGGGGTTCGCCGTCTTGAAGGACGTGCCGAAGACGTTGGTCCGGGCGCTGGCGCGTCATCGGAACTCGCGCGGAAACGGGTCGGCCTGGATTCCCGCGCGAACGATCGAGCGGCCGCCCACCGCCGAGCTTCGCCCCGGGCAGCAGGACACCGATTCCCTGCCGCCCTACGAAGTACTCGATCCGATCCTGAAGGCCTACGTCGAGGAGGACTGGGAGGTGGACCGCATCGTGTCGATGGGACACGACCGAGCGCTGGTGCAGCGTGTGATCAAAATGGTCGATCGCGCGGAGTACAAGCGGCGCCAGGCGCCCCCGGGCATTCGAATCACGCCGCGCGCACTCGGCAAGGACCGCAGGCTCCCCATCACGAACCGACACCAGGCCTGGCGCGACTGAGCCAGGCGGTAGCGGCGTCTACGTCCTCTTGGATCAGGGCGTGTCCGACGTTCGACCAGTGCACGGTGACGTCGGCTCCCGCTCCCTCGAGTATCTCGCGGAGCCGTTCCGTCTGCTCCGGGCCGGAGTAAGGATCGCGGCGCCCCGCCGCGAGGAGAACGCGCTTCCCCTGTAGCGCGGGCCGCGTGTCCGGCTCGAACGGAACCATCGCTCGGAGTAGCACGGCCCCGTCCAACAGGTCCGGCTCGATGAGGAGCGTGCTCGCGGCGATGTTGGCGCCGTTCGAGAATCCCACCGCGTAGAGCGGCTCGCCGCCGAGCTTATACTCGCCGCGCGCCGCGCGCACGAAGTCCGCGAGCTCCTTCGTCCGAACTTTCAGATCCTCCACGTCCAAAACGCCCTCGGCGAATCGGCGGAAGAAGCGCGGCATGCCGTTCTCGAGCACCCGGCCGCGCGGGCTCAGGAGCGCCGCGCCCGGCGCAAGGAGCGCCCCGAGCGGCAAGAGATCGTTCTCGTCGCCACCGGTGCCGTGGAGGAGGAGGAGCGTGAGCGGCGCCCCGTCCGCCGTGCGCGGAACGATGCGATGCGGGAAGAGTGCGAGCGTGTCCTTCGTGGTCACCTAGCGGAGAATGACGATGGGGGTCGCTTCGCG
>DATEND010000406.1:0-2182 GCA_035275245.1 Candidatus Eiseniibacteriota bacterium | reverse complement strand
CTTCACCAAGATTTCATTCCGCTCGACGTCCTCTCCACGATCCTCTCGTCCGGCGTGAATTCCAGACTCTATCAAGAGCTCGTGGAGACGGGCCTTGCCACGGACATCGGGTCGTGGAACCACACGCTTCGTGACCCGTATCCGATCATGGCGCAAGCCACCGTCGCACCGGGAACGAAGCACGAGGCCGTCGAGGAGGCGCTGAAGGCCGCTCTCTACCGCATCGGCCGCGACGGCGTCAGCGCGACCGAGCTCGAGCGCGCCAAGAACCAGCTCGAGGTGACGGTGATCCGGAGCCGCGACGGCACGTACCAGCTCGCGGCGCAGCTCGGCGAAGCGGTGGCCTCCGCGAACTGGAAGTGGTTCGTCGATTACGTGGATGTTTTGAAGAAAGTCACTCCCGACGACGTGAAGCGCGTGGCCGCGACCTACCTCGTGCCCGATCACGCCACGGTCGGCTGGTTCGTGCCGCCTCAGGAAGCGGCGCCCGCCGCCTCCGAGCCAAGCTCCGTGAAGAAGAAAAAGAAGAGCGGAGCGGGGGGCGCGTCGGAGGAGGCATCCGGCTCCGGATTCGCCGCACGCACGCTCCGTCGGGTTCTCGCGAACGGCATGATCGTGGACGTGGTTCGAAATCCCGCCGTCCCGACTGTGGCGCTCCAGGGGACGATCTTCGCGGGCCGCATGGACGCGCCGGCCGGCAAGGCGGCGGTGCCGCAGCTCACGGCCATGATGCTGACGCGCGGCACGACCTCGCGCGACAAACGGGCGATCGGCGCCGCGCTCGACAACGTGGGGGCGCAGCTCTCGATCAGCGCCGACGCGATCGAGTCGAGCATCTTCGGGTCGGGCCTCTCTCGCGACGCGCGCCTCCTGCTCGGGATTCTCGCGGAGGAGCTCCGGACGCCCGCGTTCGCCGATTCGGAGCTCGCCAAGACGAAGGCCGAGTTCCGCGCGGACGTGCTCCGTGCCAGCGACAACACGCGCCAGCGGGCCATGGATCGCTTGACGCAACTCGTCTATGGAGACGGCCACCCATTCCGGGCGCCGAGCAAGGACGCCATGCTCGCGAGCATCGAAGCCACGACCGCTGCCGATCTGCGCGCGTTCTGGCGCGAGCGCTACGTGGGCGCGGGTACCGTGCTCGCGATCGTGGGCGACGTGGACCCGGAAGCCACGCTGTCGCTCGTCGATTCCCTATTCGGCTCCATCCCGAAGGGCGCGCGGCCGGCGTACGAGCGTCCCCGCACGGAACCGAACGCGGCCGTAAGCACCGTCGAGACGATGAAGGGAAAGGCGAACATGGACTTCGTGCTCGGCCACGCGAGCTCGCTTCGCCGCGCCGATCCGGATTACGAGGCCGCGTTGATCGCGAACGCCGCGCTCGGCCAGTCGAGCCTGACGTCGCGTATCGGAAAGCGCGTCCGCGACACCGAGGGGCTGTCCTACACGCTCTTCTCCCGGTACCTCTCGACCGACTACCTGGACGGGGTCTGGTTGGTCGACGTCGCCGTGGCCCCGCAGAACCTGGCCAAGGCGCTCCGGTCCACGAAAGAGGAAATCGACAAGTACCGGCGCGAGGGAATCACGGACGCGGAGGTGGCGACGCAGAAGAGCTTCTTCGCCGGGAACTATCTCGTGCGGCTCGGGACGAACGCCGGCGTCGCGGCGGCGCTCTGCAACGCGGAACGGTTCGGCTTCGGCCCGTCCTACCTGGACGAATTCCCCAAGCGAATTCGCGCCGTCACGAAGGCTCAGGTGGACGCGGTGATCAAGACCCGCCTCCATCCGGACAAGATGCACCTCATCGTGGCGGGAGACCTGACGGAGCCGCCGCCGCAGTAGGGCCGCACGCGGCCTTCCGGGACTAGCGGAGGACCGGGATGCCGCGGACGTGCGTGGCGTCGTCCGCGGTGGCAACCATTCGCTCGAGCCCCCATGGGTCCCCGTCGCGAGCCTCGAACGCCTCCCAGGCGTCGCGCAGGAGCCGATCCATCCGGCCGCGGTACGCGTCGCGCGCGAAGGAGAGCGCGTGGCTCCGAAGCGCTACCGCGTCGAACGAGCGGCGCTCGAATTCGGCGATCGCGGCGGCCAGTGCATCGTCGCCTTCGTCCAAGTAGAGGACGCCGGTCTCCGGCGCCACGACCTCCGCCGCTCCTCCCCTGCCGAAGGCGATCACCGGGCG
>DATEND010000405.1:0-5362 GCA_035275245.1 Candidatus Eiseniibacteriota bacterium | reverse complement strand
GATGTAGGGCGGACCGAGAATCGTCTCCACGTCCTTCTCGGTGAAGCGCCAATCCCCCGTGAAGCCGGTGGTGCGCTGCCGGGCGGCGCGGCGACAGAAGGTATCGATCGCGCGCTCCAGCTGGCGCACGCCCGCCTCGCGCGTGTATTCCCGCACGATCTTGACGAGCGCCGTGTTGTCGAACGCGAGGTCGGTCGCGGCCAGCCCGTGCTCCTTCGCCTCGCGCGGGATCAGGTGCTGGCGCGCGATCTCGAGCTTCTCCTCCTCGGTGTACCCCGGGATCTGGATCACCTCCAGACGGTCGAGCAGCGCGGAGGGGATGAATTCGAGGACGTTGGCCGTCGTGATGAAGAGGACCTCCGAGAGGTCGTAGGGGATCTCGATGTAGTGATCGACGAAGTGGGCGTTCTGCTCCGGATCCAGCACCTCGAGGAGCGCCGCGGCCGGATCGCCCTGCGCGTCGTGCCCCAGCTTGTCGACCTCGTCGATCATGAAGATGGGGCTCGCCGACTTCACGTCCCGAAGGCTCCGGAGGATCTTCCCGGGCCGGGAGCCGATGTACGTGCGGCGGTGGCCACGTATCTCCGCCTCGTCGCGCACTCCTCCGACGCTCATGCGGACGAAGGCACGCCCCATGGCCCGCGCGATCGATGCGCCGAGGGAGGTCTTGCCGGTCCCCGGCGGCCCGGCGAAGCAAAGGATCGGGCCATGGAGATCGTTCTTCAGCTTGAGGACGGCCAGATACTCCAAGATCCGCTCTTTCACCTTCTCGAGCCCGTAGTGCTCCTGGTCGAGACGGCGCTGAACGTCGTCGAGATTCAGATCGCCCAGCGGCTGGTGGGTCCACGGGAGCGACAGGAGCCAGTCGATGTAGTTTCGGATCACGCCCGACTCCTGGGCCGCCGGCGCCAGGTAGCGAAGCCGCGTCGTCTCCTCGTGAACCACGGTCCGGACGTGCGAAGGAAGACCGAGGCCGTCGGCCCGTTCGAGGATCTCGCGGACGAGCATTTCTTGGGGATCGTCCTCCCCGAGGAGGCGGCGGATCTCCATGAGCTGCTGGCGGAGGAAGAATTCGCGCTGGCTCTTCTCCATCTGCGCGCTGGCGCGGCGGGTCACGTCCTCGACGACCGACAGCCGAGCGATCTCGGAATCGATCCCCTCGGCGACGGCGGTGAGCCGCGCCGCGATGTCGAGCGTCTCGATGACCCGCTTCTTGATCTCGAGTGGAAGGCGGACGATCGAGACGACCGTATCGGCGAAGAGCCCCGGATCGCCGAGGTTCATGCCAAAAATGTTGTCTAGCTCGGGGGGGTACGAGTTATCGAGCTGCGAGAGCGTGCGGAGCGACTTCAGGATACGCGCGATCAGCCCGCGCGCCGCCTCGGGATCGCCGACTTCTTCGGGCGGGCACGTGACCTGGGCCACGATGTACGGGTCGGTCTTGATGATGGAGTCGATGGCGACGCGCCGCAGCCCCTCGAGCGTCACCTGCATGTTCCCGCCGGGCAGGTTCAGGATCCGGATGATCCGCGACGCGAGCCCGACCTGGCTCAACTCCTCCGGCCGGATGTCCTGCTCCCGCTTGGCCGGACTCTGGACCAGGGCGACCATCGTGTCCGGCTCGGGGTTGGCCCGGAGGAGCGCCTTCGACTGTTCGACGCGGACCTGAATGGAGGTGACGCCGAGGGGGAAGACGATGGTGCTCATGAGGGGGAGCACCGGAAGTTCCGGTGGGACGTCGCATTCGAGCATTTGGCCGATTTCGGCCGGAGTACGCTTGCTCACGCGGCGAACCTCGCGATGACGGGGAGCAGGTAGGGGGACGACCGGCCACGGTATCACACACCCTCATCGCTGGCCAGCCGCCCCCCGGAATCCCTTCCTTCCACCGGCAAAACGAAGGGCCACCAGGTGTGTGTACTAGTGGCCCGCCGTCCATCATCGTTCGGCACCGAAGGGGTTCGCCCTCCCTTCGTGCCGCCGCCGCGCGACTCCATCACGCGGCGTCGACATCACCTGCCTACCAACCCGCCTTGCCACCTCCGCCGGTGCCGTAGGACAGGACGATCGCGATCAGAACTAGGAGCTCCATTTCTTCACCCCCCTTCTTGTGGTCTCGAGTTCACTGGTTGCTTCGTGGACTGCAGCGTCTGCTTCTGGATCCTGTTACCAGCCGGCCTTGCCGCCGCCGCCCGTTCCGAACGTGAAGACGATCGCGATCAGAAGAACGAGTTCCATTTCACACCTCACCGAGTTTGGGTTTGCCGCTTCTCTCTCCCCCGCCTGCCTTCGCGGGCGCCTGACGTGGACTGGCTAGAGCAGCCGCCGTGCCACTTGCACGATCGCCGTGGCCGAAAGAAGCCAACACATTGAGGGGCACGTGGATACAGGCAGTGCAAAAGACGGCTCAGGTGGCCCCGCGGATGGCCAGCGAACCCCAACTGTCGTCAACAAATGACGACATATTTGGAGTTGAGGCGCAACTTGCTGCCCATTAAAGATTTATGGGTGTAGTCGAATGATGACGCGGCTTGTCGTGGCGGCTTGTCAGTTCGGGGTGCCTCGGAGGAGGCGGCTGGTTAGCTGGCGAGGGGAAGCGTCTCGGATTCCGAATCCGTGGAGGCGGCCGCCACCGGATACGGGAGCTCGATCGTGAATAGGCTGCCGCGCCCGAGCTCGCTCTCCACGCGAATCGTGCCGCCATGCGCCTCGACGATTCCACGCGCGATGGAGAGGCCGAGCCCGAATCCCGAGGAGTTGAATCCGATCGTGCCCGAAGAGTGGCTGTTCACGTCCTTCAGCTCGACCATCTTGGAGAAGATCTTGTCGAAGTCCTCCCTCGAGATGCCGATCCCGGTGTCGGAGACGTAGACCTCGACGCCTCGCTCCGCGCGGCGCGCTCCGATCTCGATCGATCCGCCGTCGGGAGTGAATCGCACGGCGTTGAGCGCCAGGTTCATGATCGCCTGGCCCAGGTACCCGGCGTCGATCCGGGAATGCTGAAGCTCCGGCTCGATCAGGATCGCCACGTCCTGCTGCCTCTGCGCCGCGAGCGGGATGACCTGCACCGCGATTTCCTCCGCGACCCGGGCCACGTCGCGAGGCTCGAAGCGGAGCGGGAGTTCCCCGCGCTCGATCAGCGTCATGTTGGTCAGGTCCTTGGCGAGCCGCGTCAGCGAGTCGGCGCCCCGCCGAATGGCGGAGAATGCCTCCCGCTGCGGGTCGTTGACCGAGCCCAACGCCCCGTCCCGTAAGAGATCGGTGAAGGCCACGATCGTGGTCACGGGGGTGAGGATCTCGTGGGACGCGATCGTGATGAAATTCGACTTCATGCGATCGATCTCCTCGAGCCGCTCGATTTCGAGGCGCTGTGCCGCGCGCATCTCCTCGAACCGGGACGCGAGATTCCCAAGCTCGTCGCGCGAGCGGATCTGGAGCGGGAAATCGAAGTCGCCGACGCGCATCGCGTTCGCGGCGTCGACGAGCCGCCGGATGGGCCGCGTGATTCCCGCGGAGACCAGGGCTCCCACGAGGAGCGCCAGCACGATCACGATCGCGCCCGTGATGTAGAGATCGTGCCCGATTCGCGTGAGGACGATGGTCTCCTCGTCGAGCGAGCGAAGGAGCACGAAGCCGATCGTCCCTCCGGCGCTCGGTCCGCCCAGCGCCTCCCGGAGTGCCAGGTACCGATGCCCAAGGGCGTCGATCTGCTGGACACTGCCGTCCTGCGCCCCAGCCAAGATCCCCGCGGGGAGGTCGGCGCCCCGCGTCGTCGCGATCAACGGCTTCCCGTCCACCACGAAGACGACCTCGCTGCGCGCCGTCGCCTTCAGCCGCTCGGCCAGGGACGAATCGATGCTCCGCCCGAGCCGAAGGGTTCCGACCAAGGATCCCCCGACGGTGATCGGCACCACGGCGATGCGGTAGGCAACGCCGCGCTCCACCAGGTAGCCCCGGCTGTTCCGCCCCGCGAGCGCCTCGCGCACCATCACGGTCCGCGACAGGTCCTCCCCCTGCGTCGTCGCGTCGCCGGCGCGCGCCAGGAGGCGGCCGTCCGCGTCGGTCACGTCGAAAACGGGGGTCTCCGCGTCGTCTCGGAAGTCGCTGAGCACGCCGGCAAGCGTGGCGTGGAAGTCGGCGTTCTTCCGGTCGGATTTGGGAAGCGTGAGGAGGGCGAAGAACTTGGGGTCGCGGGCGATCACGACCCCGATCCGCTCCAGATTCTCCCCTTCGCGCCCCATCTGCTCCTCGAACGCGAGGGCCGCGGCGGAGAGGCTCGCCGTGACGTTTCGATTCACGTCGACGGTCAGGCGGTGATTGACCACGAGGAGCGCGGCCACCATGACCCCGAGAATCGGCGCCGACGTGAGCGCCGCGACCTTGAAGACCAGCGAGATCGGAACGCGCGGCTTCATTCAGCGCCGATCGACACGGCGGCGTTCCCGCTTTCCGGCACGGTCACGTCCAGCGTCCGTTCTCCGCGCTGGGGCAGCCAGACGGAGATCTGGTGCGCCCCCGCGGGGAGGCCCCTCAGCCGGAACGTTCCCTCCCGGCCGACGTACGCGAAGTGCTCGTTCGGGACGACGACGACGTCCGCCCTCATGTTGGAATGGATGTCGCAGAACACCTGGACCAAGCCCGGCTTTTGGAACGTCAGGGTCTTGGACTTTCCTCGTGGATACCGGCCGAGGTCGAATTTCTTAGGAGGAGAGTAGGAGAAGACGTTGTGGAAGACGTTGTCGCTGTTCCGGAATTCGACCTGCTGCCCCACAACCACCGCCAGAATCCGAGGAACGAACCGCTGCCCCGACTGATCGAGGAGCGCGGATTTGGATCGGTGCTCGGCGCCGGCCGGGAGGCCTCGGATGTACGCAACCCCGTAGGCGCTGTCCGCTGCTGCCACCATGGATCCGGAGTGCCCCACGTGTCCGCTGAGTTGCCCCACGTACGCATTCAGCTTCCCTCCCCCGCGAAAGGCCAAGTCGGCGGGCGTGAGCTCGATCCGCCCGTCGATACCTCCCGCCCATGCCGTCGGCGCCAGGAGCAAGGCGGCTGCGCCCCAGGCCCAGATTCGAAGTCCCACATCGTCCTAGATCGGCTGGTCCCTTGTCCTTCCTGAGCCTCGATCGCTTCCCGTCGGGCGCGGTGCGCCTCCGGCGGGGGCCTCGCTGGTGTAAGATTCGTCGATGAATCCGGAGGGGACATCGGCGCCCGGCGCCACGATCCGCCGCGGCGCCCAACTCGAAGTGGAAGTGGAGGATCTGGCGTTCGGTGGCCGGGCGATCGCGCGCGTGGAGGGCCTCGTGATCTTCGTCGAGGGCGCCCTCCCCGGGGACCGCGTCCTGGCGACCGTCTATCGGCG
>DATEND010000404.1:0-9034 GCA_035275245.1 Candidatus Eiseniibacteriota bacterium | reverse complement strand
AATGGAGTCGGACCTCGCGGCGGGTCTCGGCGGACTGATAGATCGCGTCGATGACGCGCATGAGCTCGACCCCTTCCTCCGGCGTCGTCAGCGGGCGATCCCCGTGCGTGATGCAGCGAATGAAGTGGTCGAGCTCGGCTTCATAGGACTGCTTGTGCATGCTCTTCGACGAATCCAAGGACGGCGTCACGTCGAGCAGGTTCCCGCTCAATTCCTTGAGGACGCGGAACGGCTTCAGGTGGGCCGCGCCGTGCGTGCCGAAGAGATTGAGGTAGGGAAAATTCTTCTCCAAGAGGAGCGCCCACGACACCTCGAGGGTCAGCGAGGCGCCGGACTCCAAGATCAGGAATGCCGCGACGGTGTCCTCGACGTCCTCCCGAGGATCCGAGACGTACTTGGTCGCGGTCGCCGACACGACTTTCGGATAGCCGAGGAACCAGAGGGCCAGATCGAGCATCTGCACGCCCATGTCGATGAGCACGCCGCCGCCCGCGCTTCGCTTGTTCCGGTACCAGGAGGCGCGGCGCGTCTCGGTCCGGCGAAGGAGCCAGCCGGTCTTGGCGTAGAAGATGGTTCCAAGCTCGCGGCGCTCCATGTAGCCCCGGAGCGCCTGCACGTCGGTCCGAAAGCGGAAGTTCATCGCGTAGAGGAGCACCGTGCCTGCGCGCTTGGCCGCCTCGGCCATCTGCTCGGCCTCGGCGGCGTTTCGCGCCGGGGGCTTCTCGCAGAGGACGTGCTTGCCGTACCCGAGCGCGGCGAGCGTCATGGGGGCATGCAGGTGGTTGGGCGTGGCGATGATGACGGCGTCGACGTCGTCGCCGCGAAGCAGCGACTCGGAATCGGTGGTGACGCGAGGAATCCCGAAGTGCTGGGCCACGAGCCGGGCCCGCTCGCCGTCGTCGTCGCATACCGCCACGACTTCCAGATCGCGGCGCTTCTTCAGCACCGGCAGGTGGCTCACCTGCGCGACGCTGCCCGCCCCGATCACCCCGAGACGCAGGGGACGCTTGGCCACGGTTTCCTCCTCCCGACTCCCGATTGCGGGGCGCGCGATCGATCGATCCGCGCGCTCCTAGGTCGGGCGAGTATAGAAATCGCCGAGGCGAAATCAAGGTCAATCGGGCGCGATCGGATCGCGCAGCCGCCGGAGCTTCTTCCAGAGCCCCTGTCGCGTCAGTCCCAGGGACTGCGCCGCGCGCGTGCGGTTGCCGCCGCAGCGGTCGAGCGCGCCGCGAATCAGCTCGGCCTCGTAGGCGAGCGTTCGCCCGCGAAGCGTCTCCGGCCGCTCTCGAAGAACTCCGTCGCGCGGGACGCCGATCTCCTCGCCGAGCGTCCCCGAACCGAGGAGCCCGTCTCGGCCGACCAGGTGCGCCGCGCGCGTGAGCGTCGCCTCGAGCTCGCGCACGTTCCCCGGCCAGTCGTGCGCCAGGAGCCGGTCCAGCGCCTCGCGCGTCAGCGCGCGCACGTCGAGCCCGTCGCGCCGCTTCACGCGCGTGAGGAGATGGGACGTCAGGAGCGGGATGTCCTCGCGCCGCTCTCGAAGCGCGGGTGCCTGGAGCGTCAGGACGTGGAGCCGGTAGTAGAGGTCGGATCGATACCGCCCCGCACGCGCCTCGGCGGCGAGGTCGCGGTGGGTCGCCGCCACGACCCGAACGTCGACGCGCCGAGCGCGGCCGTCGCCGACACGCCGCACTTCTCCTTCCTGCAGCACGCGGAGGAGGCGGCTCTGGACGGATGCGCTGGCGTCGCCGATCTCGTCGAGGAACAGCGTCCCCTCGTGCGCCAGCTCGAAGAGACCCGGGCGGTCGGCGTGCGCGCCGGTAAAGGATCCACGCGCGTGGCCGAAGAGCTCGCTCTCGACGAGGGAGTCGGCGATGGAGGCGAAGTTGTGCGGCAGGAAGGCGCGGTTCGCGCGCGGCGACAGTGTGTGGATCGCGCGGGCGATCAGCTCCTTGCCGGTGCCGGTCTCCCCACGGATCAAGACCGTCGCGGCGCTCCGCGCGTGGGCCGCGATCCGCTCGCCGAGCGCGAGGAGCGGCGCGCTCGAGCCGACGAGCCCCAAGCGCTCCGCGTACGGACCCAGCCCGCTCGGCGCGAGCGACTCGAGCGGGAGCTCGAGCGATCCTGGGCTCAGCTTCCCGGCCGCCTCCGTCCCGACCACCCCTCCCCTTTCCCCCGCTAGCCGCGGGCCAGCCGCACCTCCCTCGATCCGGCCTCGATCGACCCGACGCGATACGCCGCGTGACCGCCCTCGGTCAACGCGCGCGCGATCGAATCGGCGTCGCCCTTCTTTACGATGAGGAGGAGACCCAGCCCCATGTTCCAGACGTCGAATGCCTCGGCCTCGGGGACGCCGCCGGCTTCGCGGAGCGCGTGATAGATCGGGAGCTCCGGCCAGGACCCGATCGCGATCGTCGCGCGCACCCCCGCGGGGAGCACGCGCACGAGATTCCCGGGAATGCCTCCGCCGGTGATGTGCGCCATCCCGCGCACGTTTCCGGCGGCGCGCGCCGCGCGCACGGCGGGACCGTAGTAGGGATGCGGAGCCAGGAGGACGTCCGCCACGGTGGCTTCGAGACCCGGGACCAAATCGGTGGGGGCCAAGTCGAGCGTATCGAAGAGAATTTTCCGCGCGAGCGAGTAGCCGTTCGTGTGGAGCCCGATGGCGGGGAGTCCGAGGATCTGGTCCCCCGCCTCGATGCCGGCCCCCGTCACGAGGTCCTGCTCGGAGACCACGCCGACGATGGCGCCCGCGAGGTCGTAGTCGTTCGGCGCGTAGAGCCCCGGCATCTCGGCCGTCTCGCCGCCGATCAAAGCACATCCGACCTCGCGGCAGCCGCGCGCGAGCCCGACGACCAGCTGCTCGACGCGCGCGGGATCCAAGGCCCCCATCGCGATGTAGTCGAGGAAGAAGAGGGGCACGCCGCCGTGGACCAGGATGTCGTTCGCCGAATGGCAGACGAGATCGTAGCCGACGGTGTCGTGACGGCCCGCGAGAATCGCAACCCGAAGTTTGGTGCCGACGCCGTCGATGCTCGAGAGGAACACCTGGCCCGGCGCGCCTGGGACGCGGTACGCGCCCGCGAAGAGGCCGACGTCTCCCAAGACCGCGGGGCCGAACGTGGAACGGCAGAGCTCCTTGATGCGGGCGACCGCTTCCTCGCCGCGCTTGATGCTGACGCCCGCTTCCTCGTACCGGCTCACGCCCGCGCCTCCGCCGGCGCTTCCTCCTCGGAAGCGGATCCCGGCGCGCCGAGAGCGCCCGCCTGGTGAAGCTCCACGAGCGCCGCCACGATCTCCTCGTCGAACTGCCTGCCCGCGTGCCGCTTGAGCTCGCTCAGCGCGCGCGCCACGGGCAGGCCGCGTCGATACGGCCGGTCCGAGGTCATGGCGTCGAACGCGTCGCACGCATGGATGATCCGGGCGCCGAGCGGCACGTCCGCCTCGGTCAGGCCGGGCGGATACCCCGTGCCGTCCGGGCGCCAGTGGTGCGTCCGCACCATGCGGGCGGCGTCGCGAAGCGACCGGATCTGGCCGACGATCCTCGCCCCCGCCTCGGGGTGCCGCATCATCAGGCGGCGCTCGTCGTCGTCGAGTCGGCCCGGCTTTCGGATCACGTCGGGACGCTGCGCGATTTTCCCGATGTCGTGCACGAGCGCAGCGTAGTGGATCGTCTCGACCTCCGACTCGGGAAGTGCCAAGTGGCGCGCCACGCGGACCGAGTAGTCGGCCACGCGCACGGAGTGCTCGTGCGTGTACGGATCGACGGCGTCGAGCGCCACGCTCAGCGCGCGGACGAACGACACGAGATCCTCCCTGAGATCGGCGTACAGGCGGAGCGCGTACCGCGCGAGGAAGAGCGGCACGACGAGGAGGAGCACGCCTGGAATGCCCGCCACGACGCGCACCTGCGCGAAGAGGAGCCCGAATCCGATCGCGAGGAGGTGTTGCGGCAAGCCGTCCCGAAACTGCTGGCGCCAGATCGTTCGCGCCGGCTCGCGCGTGCGCGCCCCGAGCACCAGGCTTACCCAGCCGGTGTTGAGGGCGAAGTAGAGGGAGCCCGCGATCAGGATCGGACCGAAGTCCGCGACGCGCGGTGCCCCCAGCGCGCCGCCCGCGGCCAGATAGGCCGAGCCGGCGAGAATGGTCGTGGACGCGTAGAGCCCGGCGTTCAGGAGCGCGGCGCCGGGGCGTTGACGCAGGAGAACGAGCTGCGCGGGAATGGTGCTCAAGAGATCCAGCGCGCCCGCGATCCAGGGCCCGAAGAGAAGGATCGCCGCCACGTCCAGGACCGAGGCGATGGTGACGGTGCCCCCTTTCGGTAGGGGCACGGGAAGCGCCTCGGCGACCAGGAGCAGCACGAACCAAATGCCGATCCCCCAGGGATCGACGGTTCCCTGTTTGACCTCGGGGGTGCCGAAGAGCGCCAGTAAGATCGGGAGCGCCGCCAGGAACGAGGGAACGAGATACCACGCGAGCCGAGAGGCGGTGGCGCTCGGTCGCGGCGATGCCGACGAAGGGAGGCGTTGCGGCGTCAGATCGTGCATTTGGTTCTTCCGCGCGGGGCATTTGCGCCGCGCGGGAGGTCGATCCCACCGCAACCAGTGTGCCAGCGAAGGGGTCTCGGCGAAAGCGCTAACCGGCGATAACGCCGCGGCCGCCGGGAACGCTTCGGCCGCGAGTCGGCGTGCGCCCGCGTCGGCGGCCCGACGCCGACGAATCCGGATTCGGGTCGCGTCAACGGAGGAGTCGCGCGGTGTCGTCGAGCGTGACGCGTGTCATGGAGAGCACCGCCGCCGCCCTTCGAAGAACCTCGGCGCGCTTCAAATTCAGAAGACCGCCAACGCTGAACTCCTCGACCGCGAACGAGGCCAGCACGCACCCATAGATCGTCGCGCGACGGAGATTCATGTCGGTCACGCGTCCCATTCGCGCCAGGGCGCCCATGAAGCCTCCCGCGAACGTGTCGCCGGCCCCCGTCGGATCGATCACGGTCTCGATGGGGAACGCGGGGCAGACGAAGTAGGCGTTTCGACCCTGGAGGAAGGCGCCGTGCTCCCCCATCTTGACCACGACCGTTTCGGGCCCCATCGTGAGAATCGCGCGGGCGGCCTTGTGCGTGACCGCCTCTCCCGTGAGCTGGCGCGCTTCCTCCTCGTTGATGAGGAGGATCCGAACCTTTCGGAGCGTCTTCAAGAGCTCGTCGCGCTTCGTGGTGATCCAATAGTTCATCGTGTCGGCCAGTACGAGGTGGGGATGCGTGAGCTGCGACAGCACCTGCCGCTGGAGCACCGGGTCGATGTTGGCGAGGAAGACATGGCGAAGCGCCCGCGTGGAGGCGGAAAGGTCGGGGCGGAACGTCTCGAAGACGTTGAGCTCGGTCCGAATCGTCTCACGCGTGTTCATGTCCCGGCTGTAGACGCCCTCCCACCGGAAGGTCCTGCCCTCCTTCACCTCGAGCTCCGTTAGGTCGAGTCCCTCGTGCTCGAGCGCCGCCCGGGCCGACGACGGAAAGTCCGAGCCGACGACGGCCACGATCCGGACCGGAAGGAAGTGCCGCGCCGCGAGCGAGAAGTAGGCCGCCGAGCCGCCGAGCACCTCCTCCACGCGCCCGGCGGGCGTCTCGATCGTGTCGAGCCCCAGGGATCCGACGACCGCGATCGCCATGGCTACATTCGCTCCGGGGCGCTGACGCCGAGGAGCCCCAGGCCGCGCTTCACGACGGCGCCGGTCGCCCGGGTCAAGAGGAGCCGGGCGTTCGTCCGCTCGACGTCGGACGTCACGACGCGATGGTGGTGATAAAACGCATGAAATTTAGCCGCCAACTCCTTGAGGTAAACCGGAATCCGGTGAGGTTCCCTGGCCTTCGCCGCGCCGGCCACCAGGGACGGAAAGCCGGCGAGCGCGCGAAGCAGCGCCTCGGTCTCCGGCTCCGAAAGCGTATCGAAGCGCGTCGAGGAAGGGTCGGGATCGGACACGCCCTGCGCGCGGGCGTACTCGAGCACGTGGAAGATCCGCGCGTGCGCGTACTGCACGTAGTAGACGGGATTCTCCTCGGACCGTTTCACGGCCAGCTCCAGATCGAAGTCGAGCGGGCTCTCGGCGCGCCGCATCAGGAAGAAGAAGCGCGCCGCGTCGACGCCCACCTCCTCGACCAGATCCTCCATCGTGACGAACTCCCCGGACCGCTTCGACATCTTCACGACCTCGCCCGCGCGGAGGAGCTTCACCCACTGGAGGATGATCACCTCGAATTGCTCCGGGTCGTGGCCGAGCGCCTGGAGCACGCCCTTCATTCGAACGATGTGCCCGTGATGGTCGGGGCCCCAGAGGTCGATCAAGCGGTGGTACCCGCGCGCGAACTTGTCCTCGTGGTACGCGGTGTCCGGCAGGTAGTAGGTCGGAAGGCCGTTCGACCGGACCATGACCCGGTCCTCCTGATCGCCGAATTGCGAGGAGCGAAACCAGCGCGCCCCCTCCCGATCGTCGATCAATCCCGCCCCGGCGAGCCGCTCGAGCATTCGGCCCACCGCCCCCTCGTCGTGTAGCGTCCGCTCCCGGTACCAGCGTTTCATCCGGACGCCGAAGCCCTCGAGCTGCGCGCGCTGCCGTTCCACCATGAAATCGATCGCCCGCCCGCCGAACGCGAGCCGTTGCTCGCGCTCCGGAAGCGCGAGCCACGCGGTCCCCTCCTCGAGATCGATGGCGGCCGCGATGTCGCCGACATAGCTTCCCTCGTACCCTTCCTCGGGGATCGGCGGCGCCGAAAGGCCGTGCAACGTGGCGAACCGGGTCCGCACCGAGGCCCCGAAGAGCTCGGCCTGCAGTCCCCAGTCGTTCACGTAGAACTCGCCGTCGGCCGCGTAGCCCGCGGCGTTCAGGATCCGGATCAGCGCGTCGCCGAACGACGCCGCGCGCGCGTTCACGATGTTCAGGGGGCCGGTGGGATTGGCGCTGACGTACTCGACGAGGATCCGCTCCCCCTGGCCGGCATCGGACGCGCCGAATTCGTCCGGCGCGTCCAGCACCCGCCGCACGGTCTCCCGGAGCCACTCCCCCGAGAGGCGAAAGTTGATGAAACCCGGGCCGGCCAGCTCCACGGCCTCGAGCACGCCCGGGTCCACCTCGAGGGCCGCGACGATCTCGTTCGCCACCTCGCGCGGAGGCCGGCGCGCCGACTTCGCGAGCGAAAGCGCGATCGCCGACGCCCAGTCGCCGTGCCCCGGCTCGCGCGGCGCTTCCACGTCCGCCCGGAGCCCCTCGGGCAGCGTGAACCCGGCGCGGGCGATCGCCGCCTTGAGCCGCGCGGTCAGGTAGGCCTCAATCGGCCACGAGTTCGCGACCCGCATCACCCCAGAGTTTGTCGAGAAGATAGTACTCGCGCGCGCGCGCGTGAAAGACGTGGACGACGACGTCCACGTAATCGAGGAGGATCCAGCGGCGTGCTTCGTAGCCTTCGGTGTGCCAGGGCCGCTGCCCCTCGGCGCGGAGGCCGTCCTCGACGGCGTCGGCGATGGCTTTCACCTGAACCTCCGAATGTCCGGTCGCGAGAACGAAGAAGTCGCAAACGCCGTCGAGCTTCCGGAGGTCGAGGATCGTGACCTCCTCCGCGCGTTTCGTCAGCGTCAGGCGTGCGGCGAGGCGCGCCAGGCTCTGCGTCTTCTCGTGGTCTTTGGGTTGGGACTTCACCGACGCCGCGTCACCGCGTAGCGCACGGCGTCCTGGAGCGCGTCGCGCGCCTCCGGATCGCGAACATGAGAGAGTTCGGTTTCCGCGCGACGCGCGAGCTCGGCCGAGCGCGCCTCGCTGTAGGAGACGCCGCCGTACTCCGTGACGAATTGGACGACGTCGCTCCAGTGTCCGTTTCGGAATTCGCGGTTCCGGATCATCTCCCGCATTTCCTTTCGCGGGCCCTCGGGCGCGTTCTGAAGCGCCGTGATCAGCGGGAGCGTGATCTTGCCGCCGTCCAAATCGCTTCCCTTCGCCTTCCCGATCACGGTCTCGGTCCCGAGGTAGTCGAAGATGTCGTCCGTGATCTGGAAGGCGAGCCCGACCGCGTGGCCGTAGCGGAACATGGCCTGACGCGCGGCTGGGTCCGCGCCGCCGGTCAGGGCGCCGAGCTCGCACCCCGCCGACATGAGGCAAGCCGTCTTCTCCTCGATCACGCGCATGTACTCCGTCTCCGTCAGATCGAGCCGGTTCTTCTGCTCGATCTGGCGGAGCTCGCCCTGGCTCATCCGGTGCGTGGCGTCGGCCAGGAGGTCCATCGCGTCGTACATCCGATTGCGGACGAGGATCGAGAACGCCTTCGAGTAGAGATAGTCGCCCATCAAGATCGCGACGTCGTTGTTCCACGCGCTGTTCACGGTCGGGAGCCCGCGGCGGACGAGGCTCTTGTCGACGGAGTCGTCGTGGATCAACGTCGCGGTGTGGATCAATTCCACGACCACCGCGCCGAGCACGGCCTCGTCGGAGATCGGTCCAAATCCCCTGGCGGCGAGGAGGAGGAGCGTGGGGCGGAAGCGCTTCCCGAACGCGCGGTGAAGGTGCGCCCCGACGGCGCCCACGAGGTGGACATCGCAGAGGAACGCTTCGTCGAGGCGGTGCTCGAACCGCTCGAACGCCTCCGTGATCGGCTCCCGGAGCGAGCCGAGCGTCGGTTCGTCGGGATTTCTCGTCACTGCCTGCTGCCGGCGTGCGGTCAATTGGCTCCTAACGCTTGGGGGCTCGTCAATTACAGGCTCGCGAGTCTAGGCTCCGGAGCCCCGCGTGTCAATCGAGAAGGCCTCCCGCATTCGCGCGAGGAGCTTCCCGCGCTCGTTGAGCGACGGCTCCTCGAGGACCTCCTCGAGCAATCGCTCGAGAACCTTGCCGACCTCCGGGCCCGGCGGCACCTTCAGGACGCGCATCACGTCGGCGCCGTCCACTTTCAGATCGCGAACCGAGAGCGCCTCTTCCGCGGCGATCACGGCATCGATCCGCTCGGTGAGTTCGCCCAGATAGTGCGGGAACCCGGTCTTCGTTCCATTCCCGA
>DATEND010000403.1:0-2962 GCA_035275245.1 Candidatus Eiseniibacteriota bacterium | reverse complement strand
TCGGGTGGCGCCACGTTTCCCCTCCGCGCGTATGACCGCCGTCATGGTACGAAAGGCTACCCGCCGGCAAGTCCCACTATCTCTAGCAGTTCGCGCCCCACTCTCGCATCCGTAATTTTCGATTCTCCTGCGCCGGGTCATCGGCGAAGCACGCGGGGTCCCCGATACTTTTGGCAAGGAGGGAACCCTCATGGACGCCGAACGACTCATCGATCAAATGAAACGGGACCACGCACGAGTCCTGTCGGAGGTCTTCGCGCTCGAGTCCGCGCTCGGAACGGGATCCGGCGCGCCGTCCAGCGTCATCCAGGAAGTCCGAAGGCTCCTCGATCTGCTCCACGTCCAGTTCCAGACGCACATGCTCGCGGAGGATCAGATCCTCTTCCCCGCGTTGGTGCGCGCGCTTCCCGCGTCGGCGGGGAGCGTGGAGCCGCTCCAGGACGAGCATGCGGAGCTTCGTCTGATGCTGGAACGGCTCCGCGCGACGCTCGCGGAACCGCCGGGCGGTCCACGGGACGAAGAGACCGCCGTCCAGGTCCACGACCTCGCCGATCTGCTTCGCATTCACATCCGGAAGGAAGAGTCGCTCGTCTTCGGCATTGCCGCGCGCCTTCTGAGCGGCGACGTCGTCGAGGCCGTCCTGACGCGAATGGCCGCGGGGGGACGCCCCGAGCGTACGCCCCAACCGAAACCGATCCAGACGAAAGGAAGCCTGCGATGAAACGAACTCTCTTGCTGAGCGCGACTCTCCTCTTCCTCATCGCGGCCGCCGGCTGCGGCGGTACCAACCCGTCGAGTGAAACGCAGACGGCGGCTCCGGCGGGCTCGCCGTACGACGTCGGACCTCGGGCGAACGAGTCTCCGGTAGCGGAAGCGCTCGCCGAGAAGGGCGAGGCTCTCTTCAAGGTCAAGGGTTGCACGGCCTGTCACGCCTACGGCAAACGGCTGACTGGACCCGATCTCAAGGGAGTCACCGAGCGGAGGACCGCGAAGTGGATGGAAGAGCAGATCCTGCACCCCGAGGTGATGACGAAACAGGATCCGATCTCCCGAGAGCTCATGTCCCAGTACGCGCTCCAGATGTCGAACCAGGGCCTTACCCAGGACGAGGCCCTGTCGGTGATCGAATACTTGAAGCGGCTGGACGATTCGTCGGCCGTAGCGATGCAGGCGGCGAAGTGATGCGCCTCACCAAAGGAGGAAGCGCCATGAAACGGATGTTCTTGGTCCTGGTCGCACTGGGCGTGCTGGCGGGCGGCGCCCTTCTGCTCGGCGGTTGCGGCGCCACCGGAGGCGGGAGCGCGGCCCAGAAGACCTACGTCAAGCCCGGCGAGCACGACACGCACTACGCCTTCTTGTCGGGGGGCCATTCCGGCCAGGTGTTCGTCTACGGCCTGCCCTCGTGCCGTTACATCACCACGATCCCCGTATTCACGCCCGAACCGGCGAAAGGCTACGGCATCGACGAGGAATCGCGGGCGATGCTCAACGGGTTCACGTGGGGCGACGCGCACCATCCGGGGCTCTCGGAAACCGACGGCGACTACGACGGCCGTTGGCTCTTCATCAACGACATGCCGAACGCGCGGATTGCGCGCATCGACCTGGCGGACTTCACGACCCGCGAGATCTTCGGCCCGATTCCCAATCTTTCGGCGGCGCATGCCTGTCCGTTCCCCACGCCGAACACGGAGTATATCTTCGCCGCGTCGCGGTTCTCGATGCCGGTCCCGACCAACAAGGTCGTGAAGGTCGAGGACTACGAGAAGGGCTTCAACGGCATCATCGCCGGAGTGAAGGTGGACAAGGACGGCCACATGTCGCTCGGCTTCGAGATATTGACGCCGCCTTTCGACTGGGATCTCGCGGACGCCGGCAAGGGACCGAGCCACGGCTGGGAGTTCTTCACCTGCTACAACAGCGAGATGGCGGCGGATTCACTGGAAATCAAAGCCTCGCAGAACGAGATGGACTACGTGGCGGCCGTGGACTGGCGCGCGGCGCAGAAGGCGGTCGACGAGGGGAAGGCCACGACGATCGGAGGCGCGCCGGTCCTCGACCCGAACCGGGTGAAGGGTGTGATCTACCTGATCCCCACCCCGAAGAGCCCGCACGGCGTGGATGTGGACCCGAGCGGAGAGTATTTCTGCGCGAGCGGGAAGCTTCAGGCCGAGGTCAGCGTCTTCTCGTTCCAGAAGATGATCGCCGCGATCGAAGCCAAGTCCTTCGACGGCGAAAAGGGCGGGATTCCGGTCCTCAGGTACCCGGACGTGCTCGAGGCGAAGGTGCCGATCGGGCTGGGCCCGCTCCACACGCAATTCGACGACAAGGGGCACGCGTACACGTCGCTGTTCCTCGACTCTCAGGTCGCCAAGTGGAAGGTCGGGCCGCCGTGGACGGTGGTCGACAAGATCGACGTCTACTATTCGATCGGGCATCTCACGACGAGCGAAGGCGACACGCGGCATCCGACCGGCGAATACCTTCTCGCCCTCGACAAGCTCTCGAAGGACCGGTACCTGCCGGTCGGACCGTCGCACCCGGAAGCGACGCAGTTGATCGACCTCCGCGGCCCGAAGATGGAGCTTCTGTATGACTTCCCCACCTATCCCGAGCCGCACTACGCCCAGATCATCCGCGCGAGCAAGGTCAAGCCGCAGAAGATCTACCCGCTCGCGGAGAACAAGAATCCGCACGCCGTGAAGACCGCCGAGGAGGCGCGCGTCGTACGGAAGGGCAAGCGCGTCGACGCCTACATGCTGGCGATCCGCACGCACTTCACGCCCGACGTCATCCGCGTGGCGCAGGGAGACACCGTCTACTTCCACCTGACGAACCTGGAGCAGGACGCGGACATCACGCACGGATTCGGACTCAGCTTCTCGAGCAAGGACATGCAGGTGGAGCCGGGCGAGACGAAGACCATGCGGTGGGTCGCCGAGAAACCGGGGATCAACCCGTT
>DATEND010000402.1:0-2322 GCA_035275245.1 Candidatus Eiseniibacteriota bacterium | reverse complement strand
CAGGGGACCACGTTCAAAATCTACCTCCCCCGCGTGCGCGCGGCCGCGGACGCGCCGGCGACCGGCGCGAGCGCGGAGACGCTAGGGGGCACGGAGACGATTCTTCTCGTCGAGGACGAGGAGCAGGTCCGTATGGTCGCGGCCAGTATCCTTCGAAGAGCCGGGTACGCCGTGCTGCAAGCCGCCTCGCCCGGCGAGGCGATTTCGATCGCGGAGCGGAGCACGAGCCCGATCGTCCTCCTCGTGACCGACGTCATCATGCCGAAAATGAACGGCCGCCAGATGGCCGAGAGGATCCTCGAGACGCATCCGGGAATCAAGGTGCTGTTCATGTCGGGGTACACCGACGACATCATCCTGCATCACGGGGTTCTCGGCGGGGACTTCGCGTTTCTACAGAAGCCGCTGACCCGGGACTCTCTGACGCGCCGCGTGCGGCAGGTGCTGGACGGAAGGTCCGTCGGCGCCACTCGCCCCACGACCTCACCCTCGACGTAGCGCGTCCCGGGGGCTCACGCCTCCCAGGTTTCGGGCCGCCAGCCGAGCTTCTTCATCTTCTTGTAGAGGTGGCTTCGCTCGAGGCCGAGGCGCGCCGCCGCCTTCGTCATGCTTCCTCCCGTGGCCAGGAGCGCCGCCTCGATTTCCCTTCGCTCGAACTCCCGCACCGCGTCGCTCAAGCGCGTGACGCCGTCCGCCGCGGCGGCCCCCTGGGGGAGCACGGCGAGCACGTGCTCCGGACCGATGACGACGCCCGGTGTCATGATGAGGAGCCGCTCCACCACGTTTCGGAGCTCTCGGACGTTTCCGGGGAAGGGATAGCGACGGAGCAGGTCGAGCGCGGCGGGTGCTAACTTGCGCGGCCGGCCGCCCGTTTCCTTCGAGATTTGCGCGGCGAAATGTTCCACGAGCAACGGGATGTCCTCCGCGCGTTCCCGAAGCGGCGGCACGGCGATCGGAATGACCGCGAGGCGGAAGTAGAGGTCCTCGCGGAATCGCCCCCCCGCGGTTTGCACCGAGAGGTCCTGGTTCGTGGCGGCGATGACCCTCGCGTCCACCCTGATTGCTCGATTCGCCCCGACGCGGGTCAGCTCTCCCTCCTGGAGCACCCGGAGCAACTTGGTTTGGGCCCGCGCGCTCAGGTCCCCGACTTCGTCCAAGAAGAGCGTCCCGCGGTGCGCCTCCTCGAATTCGCCTCGCCTCGCCTGCGTTGCCCCCGTGAACGCGCCGCGCTCGTGTCCGAAGAGCTCGGACTCGATCAACTCCTCGGGAATCGCCGCGCAGTTCACGGCGACAAAGGGCATCTCCCGCCGCGGGCTCGCGGCGTGAAGCGCGCGCGCCACGAGCTCCTTCCCCGTGCCGTTCTCGCCTTGGATGAGGACGCGCGCGTTGCTCGGCCCGGCGAGCTCGATTTCACGGAGCAGTTTCCTGACGGCGGCCGATCTCCCGACGATCGGCAGGGACCAGGGGCGTGGCAACCGGCGGTTCTCGGCCTTGATCGCGCGCGCCGACGAGGCGTTTCGGAGGAGGATCAGGAGGCGGTCCAGGGAAAGCGGCTTTTCGAGGAAGTCGAACGCGCCGAGCCGGGTTGCCTTCACTGCGGCATCCACCGTGGCGTGCCCCGACATCATGATCACCACGGTGTCGGGGGCTACGCTCATGATCTCGGCCAAGAGATCGAGACCGCTCCCATCTGGAAACCAGACGTCGAGCAGAACGATGTCGTACGCCTCGCGAAGCTTGGCGCGGCCGTCGGCGACGCTCGCCGCCGAGTCGACCTGAAATCCCTCGCGGCCCAACGCCCCTTCGAGGCTGGACCGGATGTTCGCTTCGTCGTCGACGATCAGGAGGGTCGGCACGAATCGCTCCCGGGGCGGAGCGGCAGGAGGATCCGGAATCTCGTGCCGTGGCCGTTCGCCGCGTCGACGGAGACCGATCCCTGATGGTCGCTCACGATCCGCTCCACGATCGTGAGCCCGAGGCCGCTTCCTTCCGCCTTCGTCGTGAATCCGGGGGCGAAGAGATTGGCTCGTTGGTCGGGGGAGAGTCCGGGCCCGGAGTCGGAGACGGCGAACTCCAGCGTGCTCGCCTCTCGGCGCGCGGAGACCGTGACGCCACCGCCCGGCGTCTCCGAGGTCCCATCCGTCGCCTCGAGGCCGTTCTTCACCAGGTTCACGAGGGCCTGTCGGATCTGCCCGCGATCGGCCGTGAACTCGACGTCCTCGGCGGGGCGCGACACGGTCAGACGGCCCGTCGCGATCTCGCGCGTGTAGAGCGCCTCGAGGTCGGAAAGGAGATCCGCCACGCGGCAGGGGGCGGGCCGCG
>DATEND010000401.1:0-6325 GCA_035275245.1 Candidatus Eiseniibacteriota bacterium | reverse complement strand
CGCGAGGATCACGCCGAGCTTGTCTCCGACCTGCGCGACGACCCCTTCCTGGCCGGCGATCTCGCCGAGCGTCCCCGCCGAAGGGGCGGGGAGCTCGATGTTGATCTTGTCGGTGATGATCTCGACGATCGGCTCGTCCTTGGCGATCGGATCGCCGACTTTCTTCAGCCACTTGCCGATCGTCCCTTCGACGACGCTTTCACCGAGCTGCGGAACGATGATCGTGACGGGCATCCCTACCTCCGATTGCGGCCCGGAAGGCCGGGCGAACTAATACGCGACCGTTTCGCGGATCGCCTGGGCGATCCGATTGGCATCGGGCAGATAGTGCTCGGCGAGCGCGGGAGCGAACGGTTCTTGAGGAGCGTCGGGCGGCGAGACGCGGCGCACGGGCGCGTCGAGGTACTCGAAGCCCTCCTCGGCGATCATCGCGGCGATCTCGGCGCCGACTCCCATCGTCCGGCTCGACTCATACACGCACACCGCGCGGGAGGTCTTCTTCACGGACTCGAGGATCGTCTCCTTGTCGTACGGGAACAACGTCCGGAGATCCACGACCTCGACCTCGATTCCCTCGGCCGCGAGCTTCTCGGCCGCTTCCAAGGACCGCTGGAGCATGAGCGCGTAGGAGATGACGGTGACGTGGCTTCCCTGCCGGGCGACGTTCGCCTTGCCCAGCGGCACCACGAAGTCGTGCGTGGGGACGGGCGCCTTGACGGTCCGGTAGAGCCGCTTGTGCTCGTAGTAGAGGACCGGGTTCCCGCCGCGGAACGCCGCCTTCAAGAGGCCCTTCGCGTCGTACGGGTTCGATGGCGCGACCACGACCAGGCCCGGGCTGTGCATGAACCAGGACGCGTTGAACTGCGAGTGGTAGAGACCGCCGCCCACGCCGGCGCCGCAGCAGCAGCGGATCACCATGGGGCACGTCCACATGCCGCCCGAGCGATACCGCATCTTGGCCGCGTGCTCCACGATGCCGTCCACTGCGAGCGAGATGAAGTCGTCGAATTGAATTTCCGGCGAGGGGATGAGGCCCGCGAGCGCGGCGCCGACGGCACCCTGCACGAGGAAGTTCTCGGAGATGGGGCTGTCGATCACCCGCATCGGCCCGAAGCGCTCGTAGAGTCCCTTCGTCGCCTTGAAGACGCCGCCGTAGACGGCGATATCCTCGCCGATCAGGAAGATCCGCTCGTCGCGCTCCATCTCTTCGTGGAGGGCCTGGTTGATGGCTTCGATGATGTTGATCGTCTTCACGTCGGCCTGCGTCGCGGTGGGCGGTTCCGCCCGGTCTATGGTCTTCATCGATGCGTGGTCTCCCCTGTCGTCGGGATTGGCGGTCTTGCTTTGAGCCGCTCGTCGCGCCGGGCCTTCGCCGCGCGCGCCTCGCGCTCGTCTTCCTCGGTTTCCAACCGTAACGGCGGCACCGGCGCCGGCCGGCCCTGCTTGTCGATCGCCACGAACGTCAGGTACGCGGTCGACGTCTTCTTCCGCTCCCCCGTGAGGAGGTCCTCGCACTGAACGTCCACGCGGATCTCCATGGACGTGCGTCCCGTGTTGGTCATCTTGGCCGAGATCAAAGCGAGCTGCCCGACCTTGATCGGGGCCAAGAACGACATTTGATCGAGCGACACGGTCACCGTCTCGGTCCGGCAGTGCCGGTGGGCGACGATGGCCGCGGCCAGGTCGATCCAGTGGAGCACGCGCCCGCCGAGCACGTTACCGTGCGTGTTGGCGTCGTTCGGGAGGACCAGCTCCACCATGTCCACGCGCGAATCGCGCGGGGTGCGCCCGGCCTCGTCAGTTGAGCGGGGCGTAGACGTCCTCCAGGATCTCCTCCGGGTCGGGATGCGGGCTCTTCTCCGCGAAGTCGATCGCCTCTTCGATCTCGCGCTCGATTCGCTGGAGCGTCGCCTGCTTGTGCGCCTCGTCGACGACGCCCCGCTCCATCAGGAGCTTCTCGAAGCGGGGGACCGGATCCCGCTTCTTCCACATCTCGAGTTCCTCGGACGTCCGGTAATTCGCCGGATCGATCTCCGAGTGCCCGTACCAACGATACGTCTTCATCTCGATGAGGGTCGGGCCCTCGCCGCGACGCGCCTTTCGGACCGCTTCCTGGGACGTCTCGTAGCAGGCGATCAGATCGTTTCCGTCGATGGTCACGCCCGGGAAGCCGTATGCCTTGGCGCGCTCCGAGAGGTTGTCGAGCGGAACGCCGAGCCGCTTGGGCACCGATTCGGCCCAGAGGTTGTCCTGCACGATGAAGACGATCGGTAGGCTATGGACGCCCGCGAAGTTCAGGGCTTCGTGCCACACGCCGTTCGACGTGGCGCCCTCGCCGACGAAGGCGACCGCCACGTTGTCCTTCTTCTGGATCTTCCAGGCCAGGGCCGAGCCGGTGACGATCACGGTCTGCGCCGCGATCGTGGAGGCCGGCGTCACGATGCCCATCGGCTTCCAGCCGTAGTGGCACGGGTGCGATTTTCCGCGGTCGGGGCTGTCCTTCCGCGCGAAGAGCTGCGCCATCAGGTACTTGATCGGGAGCCCCTTCGTGATCACGGCGCCGATCTCGCGGTGTTGAATGCCGATGAAGTCGTCCGGCCGCAGTCCGTAGCAGGGGCCGACGACCGTCGCTTCCTGGCCCACCGCGGAGAAGTACGTGCCCTGGAACCGGCCCTGCTTGAAGAGTCGCCGGCAGCGCTCGTCCACTTGCCGGACCAGGTTCATGTTGTAGTAGAGGCCCTTCAGTTCGTCGGTCGAAACCGCCATGTCACCTCCCGAAGTCGAGCGCGCGCGTTGTCGAGCCGGATCCCAAGCCTGCGCGCGAAACGCTAGCCTGCAACATTAGCATAGGCGGTTCTGCCGCGCCAACGTGCGAGGCGGACGCTGTTACCCACGACCGAGACGCTGCTTAGGGCCATCGCGGCCGACGCGACCGTCGCATGGAGTCGGTATGCTTCGCCTCGTTCCCGGGATGAGCGATTCCGTTCGCCGCGCTGCATCGATCGCGGCATTGGTGGCGTCCTAACCTGATGGTAGTATGTGGGGTCCGACCCCACCCTTCCGACCCCACGAGGAGTCAGCATGAGCGACGTCGCGATCACGGAAGCCCAAGTCTTGGATGCGCTTCGGTCGGTGATGGATCCCGACCTGCATCGCGACATCGTGACCCTCGGATTCATCCGAAACCTCTCGATCACAGAGGGCCAGGTCGCGTTCGACGTAAACCTGACCACGCCGGCCTGTCCGGTCAAGGACCGTCTGCGCGACCAGTCGCGGCAGGCCGTTCTCGCGATCCCCGGCGTGAAGGACGTGCGCGTGAACATGACCGCCGAGGTGCGGCGCCCTCCGGCGCCGAGCACGCAGGCGCTCCAGAACGTGCGCAACATCATCGCCGTCGGATCCGGGAAGGGCGGCGTCGGCAAGTCGACGGTGGCCGCGAACCTGGCGGCTTCGCTCGCGAAGAGCGGCGCGCGCGTGGGGCTCCTGGACGCCGACATCTACGGCCCGAGCATCCCGATCATGATGCGGTCCGGGCGCCCCGCCGAGCCGCAGCCGAACCATTCGATCGAGCCGGGCGAAGCGCACGGCGTTCGCCTCATGTCGATGGGATACCTGAGCCCGGGGGACCAGCCCCTCATCTGGCGCGGCCCGATGGCGCACAAGGCGCTCCAGCAAAGCCTCCTCTCCGTGAACTGGGGCGAGCTCGACTACCTGATCGTCGATCTGCCGCCGGGGACCGGAGACGTCCACCTGACGCTCGTCCAGACCGTGCCCGTCACGGGCGCGGTGATCGTCTCCACGCCGCAGGACGTCGGACTTCAGATCTCCATGAAGACGCTTCGCATGTTCCAGCAGACGAAGGTGCCTCTCTTGGGGATCATCGAGAACATGTCGTACTACGTGTGCCCGCATTGCGGTGGACGCGACGACGTCTTCGGACACGGCGGCGCGACCGACGCGGCGGCGTCCATGGGGGTGCCGTTCCTGGGCGAGATCCCGCTCGACAAGGCGATTCGGCGGTTCGCGGACGAGGGCACGCCGGTGGTGATCGCCGAACCCGAGTCCGCGTCCGGGCGCGCCATGAGCGAGATTGCCGGCAAGGTCGCGCAACAGGTCTCGATCCGCGCGTTCCGTCATCTGACCTTGAGCATCGTGGAGGAGTGAGTGCCCGCCCTCGCCCCCGAACAGACCACGCCCGTCGAGCTCCGGAAGAAGGGAACCGAGCGGTTCACGATCCGCTGGGCCGACGGGCATGAGAGCGTCTACGCGCCGAGATATCTTCGCGGGCGTTGCCCGTGCGCGGGGTGCGTCAGCGAAACGAGCGGCCAGCGCCTGGTCTTCGAAGAACACGTGAATCCCGACGTCGCGATCGCCGCCGCGCGAACGGTCGGGAACTACGCCCTCCACTTCGACTGGAGCGACGGACACACGACCGGCATCTATTCCTTCGAGTACCTTCGCCGCATCTGTCCCTGCGCGACCTGCGCCCATGCCGGCGCGTCGAACGCGTAGCGCCCCGCCATCCGACTCCTCGACGGTCCCATAGGGTCGTTCCAACGGCTCGAAGACTGGAAGCGCACGCTGTTCGCGTTGTGGGCGGCGCAGTTCTGCACGATGGTAGGCGTGAGCATGTTCCTGCCGTTCCTGCCGCTCTACGTGCGCGAACTCGGCGTGACCGAGCCGGGGCAGGTCGCGGCCGTGAGCGGGCTCCTCTTCGCGGCCCCCTTCTTCGCCGCCACGGTGGCCACGCCGGTCTGGGGGTTCCTGGGCGACCGGCATGGGCGAAAGCTCATGGTCGTGCGGGCGTCGTTCGGTCTCGCCCTGGCGACGCTCCTCATGGGCTTCGCCGTGACGATCCCACAGCTTCTGTTGCTTCGGCTGGCGCAGGGCGCCGTTTCCGGTTTCATCGCCGCGGCGCTCGCGCTCATGGCGTCGAGCGCGCCGCGGAACCGGATGGGGTACGCGCTCGGAACGCTCCAGACGGCGATCCCCACCGGGACGATCCTCGGCCCCCTGATGGGCGGGACGCTGGCCGACCTGATCGGCTATCGGCAGATCTTCTTCGTCACCGCGGCGCTGAACGTGGTGGCGGGGATCCTCGTCGTCCTTCTCGTGCGGCGCGACCTGGGATCGCCCTCGGGTTCGGGCTTCGGACGGGTCTTCGAAAACTATCGCACGGTTTTTGGCTCGCCCCATTTTCGCCGGCTTTTCTTCATCCTCTTCGGTTGCCAGTTCGCGCTGATGTCGCTTCAGCCCGTCATGGCGCTCTACGTCGAGTCGCTCGGCGCGCACGGCCGGCTCCTGGCGACGACGACCGGCGTCATCTTCGCGATCACGGGCGTCGCGAGCGCGATCGCGGCGCCGCGATGGGGCCGGTCGAGCGACAAGAGTGGGTACCGCCGTACGCTCGGGCGGGCGCTCTTGGGCTCGGGGATCTTCGCCTTGCCGCAGGCCCTCGTGGCGGCGCCGTGGCAGCTCTTCGTGGCGCGGATCTTCTACGGCGTCTTCATCGGCGGCATCGTTCCCGCGGTGCAGGCGATGATCGGCCTCCGCGCCCCGGCGGAACGCCGCGCGGGGATCATGGGGGTCACCTCGACCGCGCTCATGATGGGGAATCTCGTGGGCCCGCTCGTCGGCGGCGCCGTGGCGGGCCTGTACGGGTTTCGCGCGATGTTCTTCGTCTCGGCCGCGGTCTTTCTCACCATTCTCGTCGGCCTCTATCCGGGCGTCGTGGAGCCGTCACGGTCGGTTGAGGAAGCGGTCCCCGACGTGCTAATCTCACGGACTGCCGTCGACCCTTAACCGTTGGAGGAAGCGCCGTGAAGATCCAGACCACCCTGGCGGGGAGCTATCCGAAGCTGCCGACCGAGACCGGGGACGTGAACGTTCGCGTGGTTCGAAACCGCCGCGATCAGGGGAAAGCCACCGAGAAGGACGTGGCCGATGCCGTCCGAGAGACCACGCGACGGATGATCGCCATTCAGGAGAAGGCGGGCGTGGACCTGGTTCAGGACGGCTGCGCCGGCTGGGACGACGCGCAGACGTACGTGGCGCGGGGCCTGGACGGCGTTCGGATCGCCGGGCTGATCCGCTATCTCGACACGAACACCTACTATCGACAGCCCGAGCTCGTGGGCGACGTGCGCTGGAAGTCCTCGGCCACCGCGGACGATTTCCGCGCGGCGAAGGGGATGACCTCCCGCCCGCTCAAGGCGCTCCTTCCGGGACCGTATTCGTTGACCCGGTTCTCGAAGGACCTCCACTACTTGGACGCCGTCCGCGCCGGCCGCGCCGTCGGCGAGGCGCTCGCCAAGGAAGCGCGCTC